>JBMYXJ010000284.1:0-4432 GCA_049608285.1 Mycobacterium sp.
CGACCTACCCGAAAGGGAGAGACTAGCGCCGAAGCCCGCCAAGATCGTGGGCTATTCCGGCGCGAACATGAACCGGCTAACCAATGACTGGGTGGCCGCGATCCTGTCAGCTGACCGTGAAACGCGGTCGTCACTGGTCAAGCTACGCGCCCGCTCCCGTCAGCTGTTCCGCGACAACGGCCACGCGGCCGGATTCGCCCGCGCAATGGAGGACAACATCATCGGTACCTCGGGTATCGGTGTGAATCCTCGCATGAGAGCGCCACGGGGCAAGCTGCTCAAGGGCTACAACCTCGGCGCATGGGAAGCGTTCCAGCGATGGGGCGAACGCGACACCTGCACAGTCGATGGACAGAACGGGTGGATAGAGACGCAGCGGCTAGCGCTCCGCACTTGGCTGATTGATGGCGAGACGTTCCTGCGTCGCGTGCCGGGATTCGACAACGGCTTCGGCTATGCGTTGCAGTTCATCGACGCCGACCTGTTGGATGAGTCCTACAACATCCCGCGCACTGATCGCTCCAACGAAATCACGCAGGGAATCGAGATGGACGGCTGGGGTCGCCCCGTCGCCTACCATTTCTGGACCGCCTACGCGTCCGACCTGTCGAAGCGTCGCGAACGTATGCGGATTCCGGCAGACGAAATCATCCACCTGTTCGTGCAGTGGCGCGCCAACCAGCGCCGTGGTGTGCCAATCATGGCACCCGTGATGATCGCGCTAAAGATGCTTGACGGCTACACAGAGGCCGAAATCACGCAAGCGCGGATCGCGGCATCCAACGGTGGATTCTTTGTCATGCGCGGCGAACAGGCCGCAAGCATGGGCGTCACGCAAGACCCCAACGCAGACGGGTCGGAGTACATCGAGATGGAGGCCGAAGCGGGCCTCGCACGCCAGCTGCCGCCGGGGTGGGAGTTCCAGGAGTGGGACCCCGCGCACCCCAACGGCAACTTCGCGAATTTCCAGATGGCAATGTTGCGAGTGATCGCGCAGGGCCTCGGCGTCTCGGCCATCACGCTTTCCGGCAACCTGTCAGACACCTCCTACAGCAGCGGGCGCGTCGGGCTACAAGCCGAGCGGGATCGCTTCAAGGCGGTACAGGGCTGGTTTGGTGACCGCATCGTGTTGCCGGTCTACCGCGACGTGATTCGCTACGGCTCAATGGCTGGCGAGATAGACCTACCGACACCCGAACCATCGAAATGGTGTGCCTGTCAACTAGAGCCACGCGGCTGGCCTTGGATTGATCCCAAGAGCGACGCGATGGCTACCGAAATGCGCCTCAAGAATCGACTCACCAGCCCGCAGCGCGTCTGCGCGGCTGAGGGGACCGACTTCGAGGAAGTCCTAGACGAGTGGCAAGAGGCGGCGGACATGATGGCCGAACGCGACCTCGATATGCCGACGTTCGGCGAACAGCCGATGTCCGACTCGACGACTGAGGCGACCCCACCAACAACCGGCGATGGCACCGCTAAGGGGAACGGCCCCGGCCTTGTCCTGTACGGGCCAAAGGAGGCCGTGCAATGAGTGAACTACGGCGCGTAATAGACGCCGCCTTGAACGAGAACTGGGCAATCCACCCGGACAAGCTCGCGACAATAGCCGAGGTGCTGGCGTTGCACGCTACCGGGGGAACCCTGACCCGCGACGAAATAGAGGCCCGCATCGGCGACCGCAACGACAGAGGGCCGCAAGCGGGCGCTGGCGTCGCTGTATTGCCCCTACACGGCACGATAAGCCACCGAATGGGCGGTATGTCGGAGAGTTCGGGCGGCGTCTCTACAGAGCGATTTGGGCAGTGGTTCAAGGCCGCTATGGCCGACCCCGGCGTTGGGTCGATTGTCCTTGATGTGGACTCGCCCGGTGGCGGCACGAAGGGTGTCCGCGAACTGGCCGACATGATCTACGCGGCACGCGGCGTCAAGTCGGTGGTTGCGATTGCAAACGGCATGATGGCAAGCGCCGCCTACTGGATCGCGTCAGCAGCTGAGGGCGTGTGGGCGACCCCCTCGGCGGATGTCGGCTCGATTGGCGTGTACACGATGCACGATGACTTGTCGAAGGCGATGGAAGATCGCGGCGTCAAGCGTACAGTGATCTCCGCTGGCAAGCACAAGGTCGAAGGCAACCCATACGGGCCACTGGGCGACGACGCTAAGGCGAACATCCAAGCGCGTGTCGACGAGGAATACGACGCCTTTGTGGCCGCCGTAGCGCGGCACCGTGGCGTCGACGAGGACGTGGTACGCGAGGGCTACGGCGAAGGCCGCGCACTCTCGGCAACCAAGGCACGGCGCGAGGGCATGGTCGACAAGGTTGGAGCGTTCGATACGCTACTCGGCAAGATGGGCGCGGGCTCTAGCCGCGCACGCCTCAAGGCGGCCGACCTAACGCCCGTAATCACAGCACAGACAGATAACGGCTTGGCGCTTATCGCGTCGGCCACCGAAAGCGGAGGCGCGGTCGGGGCCGCTACTCCAGTCGTTCTTGATCCCCCCGAGACGGCCGCAGAGGCCAAGGAGTTGAGGATGCCCGACAACGGCACCCCGGCCGCCCCGGCGGTCGACCCGGCGGTTCACGCCGCTACGCAAGCCGCCGCCGAAAAGGCGACGCTGGAGGCCGCACGCACTGACGGCCTGTTGGCTATCGCGGCTGAGAATGATGTACCCGCAAGCAAGGTGCGCGAATGGCGCGAAGGCGGCACCACAGTCGCCGAGGCCAACGCAGAGCTACTGCGTGATCTCAAGTCGAAGGCCAAGCCCGGATTCACCGGCACTGCCCGCGTTATCGGCGGTGGCGAGGTCGGGACAGAGCATGGCCCGTTCGCGTCTTTCGGCGAACAGTTGATGGCTATTCGGAACTACACCCCCGGACAGACCGGCGGGGCAGTCGACAAGCTGATGGCTGTACAGGAGATGTACGGCGCGGCGTCCGGGGCTTCGGCCACTAGCGGCCCAGACGGCGGTTTCCTGATTCAGACCGACTTCGCAGCCGACCTGATGAAGGATGGCAAGTCGGAGAGCGTCTTGGCTTCGCGGTGTTCGACCACAGAGATCAGCGCCAACGCTGACTCTCTTGAGGTTACCTACATCGACGAAACCAGCCGCGCAACCGGCTCACGTTGGGGCGGTGTGCAGGTGTTCCGTGCCGCTGAGGCGGACACGGTAACCGCAAAGAAGCCCAAGCTCGGCAAGTGGGAATCACGTCTTGAGGACTTGCGCGGGCTGTTCTACAGCACCAACCGCCTTGACCGCGACGCCCGCGCAATGGGCCAGGTTGTTGGCGAGGCGTTCCGCGATGAGTTCGCGTTCACCATCGACAACGAGATTTTCCGGGGCACCGGCACCGCACAGTGCCTAGGCGTCACCACGGCGCTTGATTCGTCCGGCGCTGGCCCGACCATCACGGTCGCTAAGGAAACCGGACAGGCCGCAGACACCATCGTTGCCGAAAACATCCTCAAGATGTGGTCACGGGTGAACCCGCGCAGCCGCACACGCGGCGTGTGGGTCTACAACGCCGAGTGCGACGTTCAGTTGGCACAGATGCAGATCGGCACCGGCACCAGCGCACAGTTGGTGTTTATGCCACCCACCGGCCTCTCTGGCTCGCCTTACGGCACCATCTATGGCCGTCCCGTGATCCCAATCGAACAGGCGTCCGCCTTGGGTGACCTCGGGGACATCGCGTTCCTTGACTTGTCCAAGTACAAGCTGATCACCAAGGGCGGAATTCAGGAAGATTCGTCCCCACACGTCCGCTTCATCTACTGGGAAAACACCCTCCGTTGGAATGTGTCAATCAATGGCGCACCGATGGACAAGTCGGCGTTGACCCCGTTCAAGGGCAACACCACAACCTCACCATTCGTCGTCCTCGCGGCACGATAAGGAGATCCTGAAACAATGACTGCAAAGCTGATGGAACAGGATCACTTCGAGGTCGGTATCGCCGCCGTCGCGGATTTCGCGGCAGGTGACACCACGTCGGATGTGGTCAGCATGAAGAACCACAATCGGGTGCGCTTCATCACCCATTGGGGTGTAGGTGCAACCGGCATTGTCAAACTGACAGTGCTCGCTTGCGACGACGCGACCCCAAGCAACACAGAGGCCGTGCCATTCACCTACCGCATCACTGCGGCGGGTGGAACCCCAGGCACCCCGACCGTGACCACGGCCTCGGCTGGCGTGAGCAATTCAGCCGGATCGAATCAGATCATCGAGTGCGAGGTGAGCGCCGAGGATTTGGCCGCATCGGGCTACAGCTACGTCCAGCTGAACGTCGACGAGACCACCGATTCGCCGCTGTTGGGTGGCGTGCTCGTCCAGATGGGCGAGCCACGGTTCGCCAATGACCCGACAACCGCCACGGTCTAACTGACCCCAACGGGGTGCCTCGCGCTTCGGCGCGGCTGAAAGGTCG
>JBMYXJ010000285.1:0-4431 GCA_049608285.1 Mycobacterium sp.
CTCGACACTGGTGCTGAATCACCACCGCAGCCACGCATTGCTGACCCTGCATCCACGGATCGGGCGCTGGGTGCAACTGGGCGGTCACTGCGAGGCTGAGGATGCAAACCTTGTCGCGGCGGCGTTGCGGGAAGCCACCGAGGAGTCTGGGGTCGCGGGCCTGAGCATCGAGCCAGTGCCCGTAGCGCTGCATGTACACCCGCTGACCTGTTCGCTGGGTGTGCCGACCCGTCACCTCGATGTGCAGTTCGTGGCGCACGCCCCCGAGGGCGCCGAGATCATCTGCAGCGAGGAGTCACTGGATCTACGGTGGTGGCCGTTGGACGCGCTGCCCGACGATGGCGACTTCGGACTGACCCAGTTGGCCGCCGCTGCCTTGGCCGGGCAATCGCCGTGATGTAGGTCGCGGCCGCGTCCGAACAACTTCGGCGACTGAATCTCGGCGACCTTCAGTAACTGATGGGTACCGCCGGGAAAGCCGTTAACGAGCGGAAACATCATCAAGCGAACGCTCTGGGCAAAACTTGACCGCGGTCGCGGCGCGCCGATAACGTCTGCGCTTGTGACGTGGCGCAGTCTCCCGGACATCCCTGAGCCTGAGGCTTCGCCAGGTTACGCCCGCATTATCGCCGCAGTCGTGGTACCGGGTTTGTTGGTCGGCCTGTTGTTGTGGTGGGGCCACATCGTCGCCGCAGTCATTCTCGGCGTCCTGGCGTTTTCAGTCCTGGCGGCGTCCGCAGCATCTCGTCGGGTGCGGGACCGCATTGAGGTGATCGCAGGTGCCATCGGCCAGTGGGCAGGTCGCATTCTGACTGTCGTGGTGTTGGGCGGCGTTTACTTCTTCGTTGTCACACCCGGAGCACTTGTGCTGCGGCTGTTGCGCCGCGACCCCTTGCAGGTTGAAGGGGAGCAACCCGAGAACACGTTCTGGTTCAAGCGGCCCCGCAGCGTCGATCCACTGCCCGAGCGTATGTTCAGCGTCGAGAGGACCCGCTCGAATGTTCCGAATCGGGGTGGCGTCCATCAGGGACGACGAGTAGTGCGGCTGGCCTTCGTCGTGTCCACGGTAGTCGCGCTCGCGGCCGTCGACCTGGCGGCCGGGACCGCCTGGGACTTGCTGCGACCCTCCTCGGCCGTTACTGCGGACCCCCGCCCGTCCTTGCCCGCTCACCACAGTGATGCGTGGGCTGTGGGGCACTACAACTCTCGTCGGACAACCCGTGTGGACTATGCGCCCTTCGTTGGCTTTGTCCGCCACCAGGACATCCATCTCGACCAGTTCAACATCACGCAAGGTGTGCGATCGAGCTACCAGCCGGAGGCAGCGGCTGGGAGCGGCTTGCCGGTTCTCTATTTTTTCGGCGGCTCAACGATGTTCGGCACCAGCCAACGCGACCTGTACACAATCCCTTCCTTCGTAGCACGCCTAGCTGAGGCCGATGGCTATCCCGTGGAGGTTCGCAATTACGGTCATGAGTCCTATCAGAGCCGACAGGAAGTGACTCTGCTGCAGCAGCTTCTCGCGGCGGGGCATCGCCCAGATGCGGTCGTGTTCTACGACGGCCACAATGACGTTGACCAGCAGGCCCGGGTGATCAACACCGAACCGTCGCACTCGCAGGCGAGCCGGCTGCAAGCAATGGTGGATGACAACCGCGCGTCCGCAGGGGCGGGACTCCCGGGCGTTTGGGCGGACGCGAGGACGGTCGCAGATGTGCTCAAGCGCAGAAGTGCCACCTTGCGGCTTGCGCGGAATCTCAAGCAACGCTTGCTCGGTCCCCACCGGCCGACTTCGGCCGGGTTCCGCATCGGATCTCAGCGTCCGCTTGAAGACATAGCCCAGCGCGCGAAGAACGCCGCGTCGATCTATGCTGGCAGTGTCGACATCGCTCAGCACCTCGGCGAAGCGTACGGGTTCGACGTGGCCTTCTTCTGGCAACCGAACATCTTCACCAAGACGATCGTTGCCGGCGAGGAATCGCTCGATGACCCCAACCAATGCTGGCATTGCGAGTGGGATTTACAGGACAATCGGGCCCTGTACCTGCAAGCAACGGAGCTGATCGGTCCGCCTGTTATCGACATATCAGATGCCCTGAACGATGTCGCGGAACCAGTCATGACTGATCAGGTGCACACCAACGAACGCGGGGCCGAAGCCGTTGCCGAGAGGATCTATTCGGACATCAAACCCATGATCGTTGACGCATACCGGGATCGGGGCTAATGAACATCCTCGGAATCAGCGCCTACTATCACGACTCCGCCGCCGCACTTGTGTCTGATGGTCGAGTTGTGGCCGCGGCACAAGAGGAGCGCTTCACCCGCCGCAGGCACGACGCCGCATTCCCGATCCAGGCGATCGCCTACTGCCTTCACGCCGGAGACGTCAGCGACGACGCTGTGGACGCTGTCGTCTTTTACGACAAGCCGATCACGAAGTTCGTCCGGATTCTCCGCACACAGCTGAGTGTGGCGCCGAAGGGGATCCGTCCGTTCCTGCGGGCCGTTCCCGCGTGGACACAATCCAAGCTGTGGGTTCGCTACCACATCGAGAAGGAGCTGCGAAGCCTCGGGTATCGGCCCCCCGGCGACGTCTTCTTCACTGAGCACCACGCCAGTCACGCTGCCAGCGCATTCTTCCCCTCGCCGTTCCAGCGGGCGGCGATTCTGACGCTGGACGGCGTCGGTGAGTGGGCGACAAGCAGCCTCGGCCTAGGCCACGACAACGAGATCGAGCTGCTCGAAGAGCTGCGTTTCCCCCATTCGCTGGGGTTGCTGTATTCGGCCTTCACCCAATTCTGCGGTTTCCGGGTCAACTCCGGTGAATACAAGCTGATGGGACTCGCCCCGTACGGCAAAGCGAAATACAAAGAACGGATCCTCAGCGAACTCATCGACCTGCGAAAAGACGGATCGTTCCGGCTCAATATGGACTTCTTCGGCTATCTGAGCGACCTGACGATGACGAACCAGAAGTTCGCCGACCTCTTCGACGGGCCTTCTCGCCTACCTGAAACCGAACTCAGTCAGCGCGAGGCGGATCTCGCTGCCTCAGTCCAGGCCGTGACCGAAGATGTCGTCCTGCGCATTGGCAGACACCTACACGGGCTGACCGGTGAATCCAAGTGCGTGCTCGCCGGCGGAGTGGCCCTGAACTGCGTCGCCAACGGACGCCTGTTGCGTGAGGGACCATTCGAGCAGCTGTGGATTCAGCCTGCCGCCGGGGATGCAGGCGGTGCCCTCGGGGCTGCCTTGTACGGCTGGCACCAGATACAGGGCGGGGAGCGATCTGTCGACGGAGTGCACGATCAAATGCAGGGTGCGTTCCTGGGGCCATCTTTCGATGGGGACGAGATCGTTGAGTACCTAGAGCAGGCTGGCTATCCCTACAAGCGCATCGTCGATCCCGAGGTCCGAGCACAGCGAATCGCCGAGCTGGTCGCCGACCAACAGGTCGTGGGCCTGTTTCAGGGACGGATGGAGTTCGGACCGCGGGCGCTGGGCCATCGGTCGATCATTGGCGACGCACGCTCAGCGAAGATGCAGTCGGTGATGAATCTCAAGATCAAGAATCGCGAGTCGTTCCGACCGTTCGCCCCATCCGTCCTTCGTGACCGGACATCGGAATTCTTTGAGCTCGATGTCGAGTCGCCCTACATGCTGCTCGTAGCATCGCTGCAGGAAGACCAACGGCTGCCTGCTCCTGACTCGACGGACGCGGCGGCCGGCTTCTGGAACCGAGTCAACGAAACCCGGTCGTCGCTACCCGCGATCACTCACGTGGACCACAGCGCACGCATCCAGACCGTGACCAACGAGGACAATCCGCTGTATGCGCCCATACTGGCCGCACTCGATCAGCTCACGGGTTGTCCGGTCGTGATCAACACGTCTTTCAATGTGAGGGGCGAGCCGATCGTGTGCACGCCCGAAGACGCATACCGATGCTTCATGCGCACCGATATGGACTACCTCGTACTGGAGGACTGCATCCTCGCAAAACCGGACCAACCCGACACCGAGGGAACAGACGACTGGAAACGGATTTTTCCACTTGACTGACTGCGCTGCGGCTGAAACGAGCGACGGTACCGCAATCCCGTTGTGGGAGCACACATGCTGATCAGGATGAAACACGCAGGCAAGCTCGCTTGGGAGATAGTTTCCTATTCGATCGTGAACCGTGCGTTGTGGTTGCTCCCGCTCGCGGTCGTCCTTTTCCTGGCCTCAGGACTGGTCTTCGCCGGCCAGGTCGCGGCGCCTTTCACGCTGTACACACTTTTCTGAATACGCAAATCGGCCGCAACGCCCGCGCAACCAAGCTAGACGTCGGTAGAAAACCGAATGCCGCCATCGGGCAGCTGCACCCCGGGCCACACCCGCGCACCGCGCAGCAGCTCGCAGCGCGCGCCGATGTCGGCGCCGTCA
>JBMYXJ010000286.1:0-2643 GCA_049608285.1 Mycobacterium sp.
GAGTCACGGTCAACGCGACGCAAGGTCGACGGACGGTCACCTGAGGTTGGTGTCACTACCAGTACCGATTATGCACTTCTCTTAGGTCATACCGGGCCGGGGGCGCGCGTCACGCCCAGGGGCAAGCGCGTCGAACGCACTGTTCAGAAACTCGACCGCCGACCACATGAGACAGAATTGTGGTATTCGTCACGTTCGGCGGCGGATGCCATTTTAAGAATTCGCTGTCGCACACCAGCTGCCAGCTAGCGTCGGCGATCTCTAGATACGGTGAGTATCGCCGCGCCGCTCATGCCAGCGCAGACGCAACAGCAGCAAGCCGCGGTGCGCCCGCCACCCAGCCGATAGCGGGTCACGCCAGACGGCCTTGCCCGTCGGCGATTCACGATCCCTTTCCATACCACTCATTGTGCCGCGGCTGATCGCGAGACGGCTGTCAATGTTGGCAGCGTCACCACCACGAGTCCGTCACAAGTCGGTGAACAGCGTTGTCTCGAGGTTCGGGAGACCACGCTCAGCAGCTTCGATCTGCCAGTTCGCCGAGTACCCCTGCGCCCGAGCGGCGAGAATGGATTCATGTCCACTCGTCGTCATCCTGACCGAGACATCGACGCCGAAGTCGACGAACGCGCGCTGCAGGTATCGAACCGCGAGAATGAGGCCGCCGGTGTCAAGGCAGTCCTGGTATCGCTGCGGCGTGGGCTTGAATCCATGGGCCTGCTGCGCACGACCGCCACACTGGCCAAGCTCAACCAGCGCCACGGGTTCGACTGCCCGGGTTGCGCATGGCCAGAGGAGCACGGAGGCCGCAAACTGGCCGAATTCTGCGAGAACGGCGCAAAAGCCGTGGCCGAAGAGGCCACCAAACGTGTGGTCACCCGCGAGTTCTTCGCCCGGCACACGGTCGCCGAGCTCCAAGCCCGGCCGGAGTTCTGGCTCTCCCAGCAGGGCCGCCTGACCGAGCCGATGGTGCTGCGCCCCGGCGATGACCACTACCGGCCGATCACGTGGGAGGAAGCCTTTGAGCTCATCGCCAACGAGCTGCGCGCCCTCCAGAGCCCGCATCAGGCGGTCTTCTACACCTCGGGGCGCACCAGCAATGAAGCTGCGTTCCTCTACCAGCTATTCGTCCGCAGCTTCGGCACCAATAACCTGCCGGACTGCTCCAACATGTGCCATGAGTCTTCGGGCACTGCGCTTGTCGATGCGATCGGCATCGGCAAGGGTTCGGTCACCGTCGAGGACCTCATCCTGGCCGACCTAATCGTCATAGCCGGGCAGAACCCTGGCACCAACCACCCCCGGATGCTCTCGATCCTGGAGAAGGCGAAGGACAACGGCGCCAAGATCATCGCCGTCAATCCCCTGCCAGAAGCAGGGTTGATCCGATTCAAGGACCCGCAGAAATTACACGGCGTGATCAGCGGCGGAGTGCCGATCGCGGACGAGTTCGTCCAGATCCGCCTCGGCGGCGACATGGCGCTCTTCGCCGGCATCGGCAAGCTGCTCTTGGAAGCCCAGGACGAGGCCGGCCCACGCGTCCAGATCGTGGACCGCGACTTCGTCGCGAAGTACACCGCCGGGTTCGACGAGTACGAGAGCCAGACGCGCGGAGTCGACCTGCACACGGTGCTTGAGGCAACCGGTATCAGCGGCGAGCAACTCGGTCGTGTCGCCGAGATGATGGCGACATCGCAGCGCATCATCGTGTGCTGGGCGATGGGCCTGACCCAGCACAAGCACGCGGTGGGGAGCATCGCCGAAATCGCCAATGTGCTGCTGATGCGCGGCATGATCGGCAAGCAAGGCGCGGGGCTATGCCCGGTGCGCGGGCACTCCAACGTCCAAGGCGACCGAACCATGGGGATCTGGGAGAAGATGCCTGAGCAGTTCTTGTCCGCGTTGGACAGCAGGTTCGGCATCGTCAGCCCCCGCGAACACGGCTACGACACCGTCGCAGCGATCCGCGCGATGCGCGACGATAAGGCCAAGGTGTTCATGGCCATGGGCGGCAACTTCGCGTCGGCATCCCCGGACACCGCGGTCACGGAGGCCGCGCTGCGCCATTGCTCACTGACCGTGCAGGTCTCGACCAAACTGAACCGCAGCCATCTGGTGCACGGCAGTACGGCGATAATTTTGCCGTCTCTGGGCCGCACCGATCGCGACGTCCAGGCCGGCGGTAAACAGCAGGTGTCGGTGGAGGATTCAATGTCGATGGTGCATTTGAGCCGCGGCAGGCTGCACCCGCCCAGCGAAGACGTTCGCAGCGAGGTCTCGATCATTTGCCAGCTAGCCGGGGCCCTCTTCGGCCCGGATCACCAGGTGCCGTGGGACTCCTTCAACAGCGACTACAACACCATCCGTGACGCGATCGCCGCCGTCGTCCCCGGGTGCGCCGACTACAACCGCAAGGTACGCGCCCCAGACGGATTTCAGCTGCCCCATCCCCCGCGTGACTCCCGCGAATTCCCCACCACGACCGGTAAAGCGAATTTCGCGGTGAATCCGCTGGAGTGGGTCCCAGTGCCCGACGGCCGGCTGATACTGCAAACGCTGCGCAGCCACGACCAGTACAACACCACTATCTATGGTCTCGATGATCGCTATCGGGGCGTCAAAGGCGGCCGTAGAGTCGTGTTC
>JBMYXJ010000286.1:2653-4429 GCA_049608285.1 Mycobacterium sp.
CTGTCCGATGGTGATCACGTCGATCTCGTGTCTGAATTCACTGACGCCGAAGGCCACCTGCAGGAGCGGCGTGCCGAGGGTTTCACAGTAGTGCCCTACAGCACACCGATTGGCAACGCGGCCGCCTATTACCCCGAGACCAATCCACTTGTTGCCCTCGACCACACTGCCGAAAAGTCCAATACCCCAGTGTCGAAGGCGATCGTCATCCGGTTGGAGTCCGCGCCACACAGGGCAGGGCAAAGAGCCTGATGGGCAGGGTTACCGCGCGCCGTCCGGTGCAACATCTGAGCACCGAAGCTACGGTCACCCGCCCCGAAACGCTGGTTGTCGAGGAACCCTTGGAGATCCGCGTCAATCGCACGCCGCTGACGGTCACCATGCGCACGCCCGGCTCAGACATCGAGCTAGCGCAAGGGTTCCTCCTCACCGAGGGGATCGTCGCCCGCCGCGACGACATCGTCTCGGTTCGGTACTGTCGCGGCGCCAGTGACGAGGGCTCAGGTCTTGAGCGAAACTCCTACAACGTGCTCGACGTGACACTCGGCCCAGACGTACCGGCACCGGAGGTCGACCCCACCAGGAACTTCTACACGACATCCTCATGCGGAGTTTGCGGCAAAGCCTCGTTGGATGCGGTGCGCCTGATCAGCAAGCACTGTCCCGGCGACGATCCGTCGACCGTCTCCGCGAAGACGCTATCCACGCTGCCCCGCAAGCTGCACGACGAGCAGAAAGTCTTCGCCGCCACCGGCGGTTTGCACGGCGCGGCCCTGTTCAGCACCGAGGGCGCCCCGTTGGTGATCCGTGAGGACATCGGCCGGCACAATGCAGTCGACAAGGTCGTGGGGTGGGCACTGGAACAGCAGCGGATACCGTTGAGCGGAACCATCCTCTTGGTCAGCGGGCGAGCCTCCTTTGAGCTCACCCAGAAGGCCGTGATGGCGGGTATCCCTGTGCTGGCGGCGGTATCGGCGCCATCATCACTTGCTGTCGACCTGGCCACCCAGTCTGGCCTGACGCTGGTGGCGTTTCTGCGAAACGAGTCGATGAACATATACGCCCGCCCGGACCGGGTCACCGGCTGACCGGCAGCGCGCGCCGAGGGCCTATGCGCTCTTTTCGCGGCGCTCACCGCGGGGCGGCTTGCGCGGCACGATCGTCGGCAGCACGTTGTCTTCCACCGTCTCCTTGGTGACGACAACCTTGGCGACGTCGTCCCGGCCGGGGATGTCGTACATCACCGGCAACAGGACTTCCTCCATGATCGCACGCAGACCACGAGCGCCGGTGCCGCGATGGATCGCCTGATCGGCGATGGCCTCCAACGCGTCGTCGCGGAACTCCAACTCCACGCTGTCCATCTCAAACAGTCGTGTGTACTGCTTGACCAACGCGTTCTTCGGCTCCGACAGGATCGTCACCAATGATTCCTTGTCGAGGTTTGTCACCGATGCCACCACGGGAAGCCGTCCGATGAACTCAGGAATGAGCCCGAACTTGATCAGGTCTTCGGGCATGACCTCCGCGAAGTGATCCTGGGTGTCGATCTCGGTCTTGGAGTGCACCTCGGCGCCGAAGCCCAGACCACGCTTGCCCACGCGATCGGAGACGATCTTCTCGAGCCCGGCGAACGCGCCCGCAACGATGAACAGCACGTTGGTGGTGTCGATCTGGATGAACTCCTGGTGCGGATGCTTGCGGCCGCCCTGCGGGGGCACCGACGCCTGGGTGCCTTCAAGAATCTTCAGCAACGCCTGCTGCACACCCTCACCG
>JBMYXJ010000287.1:0-1899 GCA_049608285.1 Mycobacterium sp.
GCCGACCGCTTGCTGTCCGTCTGTCAGCGTGGGTGGGACGCTGAAACTGGCCATGCAGTAGACCTGATCGACGAGCTCGGAGAAGGGGACCTGGTCGAGGACCGCAGGGACGGGGACTTGGTCGAGGACCTGGCAAGTCAAGTCAGCTGATGGGGTTTCTACCCAGACATGGGGGTGGATCCAGGCACCGGCGGGGCCGTTGTAGGACCCGCCAGAGACGGGCAGTTCGACAGCAGCAGTGGGCGGTGTCGCTGTTGCCGATGGCGTGTTCTGTGTTGGGGTTGGTTCGTTTGCAGACAAGGCAGTCGTGGGCTGTGTGGTTTCGCCGGCGCTTGCCGGGCTCGCCACTGGTGGTTGGTGCGCCTGCCCGCGACTAAAGATCAGCACAAGCCCGATAACCAAGATCAACACCGCCACCGTCCAGGGCGGCACCTGGTCGGCCCCCACCGCGGTCACCACCGCGGGGAGAATCCAGCCGTTCCGCCCGGTCGTCCCATCTCGGGGTTCTGTGTCTGAGGGGTCGGTGGAAGATCCAGGCGGCGGGGGTGGTGATGCGCTCACTGAGGCACTCCTTCTCGTCGACCGGGGGGTACCAACTCCGCTACAGGTGGGGAAGGTATCCCCAAGTCTGTACCCATGATGCGCTCCTGGGGAGTGATGGCCGCCCAGATTGGGCCGCTTTCATAGGTAGCAGTGCCTGCACCGAGCAAGTCGCGCACTTTCTCCGAAGTTTTCTTTGCGACTTTCGCACAGGCGCCGGCCACGGCCGTCAGCAAATACGGAATGCCCTGTTCCTCGGGAGGTATAACCGTTCGGCAGTGTGTGGTCAGGGCCGTTCTGCGGACCTCGCATGACGATGAACCCAATCGGCTCGGAATCCTGACCTCGGTTCCGATGATCTGTTGCATCCGATCAGCCTGGGCGGCAAGTCTCCGGCGATAGGGTGAGGTTCGTGGCGGCCCCAGTGAGCGCACCCCATGCCGCGGAGCGCTGGTTTCTCGACCGAGGCCTGCCATCGGTGTTGACTCGGGCCGGCTTGTTGCGCGCGGTGTGGTCGCGCTCGGCGCCTGGTCTGGCCGGATTCGCGACCGTCGCTGCATGCTCGCTGCTGATCTATCTCCTGACCGGGGAAGCCAGCCGCGAGATCCCGGCCAATCCGAACACCTATAACTGGGGCGAGCTGGCAGTCATCATCCTGGCATTGCCACTGGCCGCCTCCGTCGGCTGGATGGTTGCTCGAATGACTACCAACCGTGCGCAGGCCATCGCCTCCGCAGTGGCGGCGGGGATAGCCGTCTCGGCAGCTGCGATCGGCGACGCGATCACCTGGGGCATCACGGCCGGCATGATCGCGTTGATCCTCGCGCTGACCGCCTCGGGCATCGGCTCGGTGCTCGGCTGGGCAGTCCGACTGACGCTGTGGGAGTTGTCTGCGGTGGGTGCCCTGTTGGTGAGGTCGCTGCCCATGGTGCTACTTACCTTCCTGGTGTTCTTCAACACCCCTATGTGGCAGATGGCGGCCAATGAGTCGCGGCCCCGGATGTGGATGGCCCTGGCATTTCTGCTCACGATCGCCTGCGCCTTTCTGGTCTCCGGCACCCTGGAGCGGGTGCGGCCGCTGATGAAGTCGGCCGATCCGCCACAGGAGCATGCGGATCAACTGGCCGGCACGCCCTTCGAGAAGATGCCAGATCTTCCGGCCAATGAGCCGCTGAATCTGGGTGAACGCTTGAACGTGGTGTTTGTGATCACCGCAACCCAGATCGTGCAGGTCGCGATGGTCGCCGTCGTCACCGCAGGAATCTTTTTCGGGTTGGGGCTGATCCTGCTGAACCCGGGAGTTCTCGCGGCATGGAGCGAAGGTGGCTCCAGCCACGGGACGGTGTTCGGTATCGACTT
>JBMYXJ010000287.1:1909-4424 GCA_049608285.1 Mycobacterium sp.
GCCGAACTCGTTGATCCACATCACGATGTTCATGGCGGCGCTGACATTCATGAACATCACCGCCCGCGCGGTCGGTGATGGCGAGTACCGGTCCCAATACCTCGACCCACTGATCGACGATTTGAAGGTAACTCTGCTCGCCCGCAACCGCTATCGCCATGTGACGAGCCTGCCCCGAGAAACTAACTGAGATCTCAGTCCAACCCCTATTCCCGCAAACATCGATCAATGCCGTAACCAGAGCACCAGTTGAGCTATTAACGGCGCCGACCATGTGGCGGCGTTTCATGCGCGGGAAGCCATGTCGCGCAAGCGAAACGGAGGGATCGATTTAGCCAGCGAGCAGTCTCACTGGAGAATGGCGCGCCCGGACGACGGGGCAAGCCCTCATTGCGCACCGTCGGCGTCGTGGAGTCCCCGGAAGTGCTCAAGGTATTGCTGCCAATCCCAGGTTGTGAGGAATTCCTTCACAGCCGAGTATCCGTTGTTGTACAACGTTCTAGCGTCGTCGTCGCTCACGGCGAAGTTGAGCACGCCAACGTGGGCGGAGTCGACTTCGATGGTTCGTACCTTGACCCACGGTAGGCCGAGATACGCGCGGTCGTGGCCGCCCAGCATGGTGGTTATCAAGTTTTCCAGCAGGGTGTAGTTGTTGCGCAGTGGCGGCACCCACGTCGGGATCATCGTGGCGATCGTTGAGAGGGGTAAGTACGGAAGCACGGTGATGCCAAAAGTCGGCCACCGTGGTGCTTTACGGTCTGGGCGGTCGAACGAGTCGATCGGGAAGTTAGACAGCACACCCCCATCGACGAGCGTGGACTCTTGGCCTGTGCCGCTGGCCAAGGTGACTGGGCGGTAGTAGAAGGGGATGGCCATCGAGGCCTGTACCGCTTCGGCTACCGACTGTTCGTCGGGGTCTAGTCCATAAACTCGGCGGTAGTCCCACGGAAGTCGCACCAGTTGCCCGGTTGTCAAGTCAGCGACGGTGACGACTAGCCGGTAGCGGCGTTCGGGTAGTAGCCGGTTGTCGTCGATGGCTAGATCGCCGAACGTGCTCACGCCGAGGTTCCGCAGCTCGCTTTCCACCCACTGGCGGGCGAAGTCGCCGCGGTAGAGGCCCGTATCGCGCAGCAGGCCCCATGCCGGCCCAATGAGGGGCAGCCCGCCGACCGATCTGCTGTCACGAAACTTCTGGTACTGCACACTCAACGCAAGTTCTCTGAGCTGATTGCCGTCTAGCTGATCGCCATGTGCAGCGGCGGCGACGATGGCGCCCACGAAGGAGCCCGCCGAGGTTCCCGATACCCGCTGAATCGAATAACCGGCGTCTTTCAACGCCACGGCTGCCCCCATCAGCCCGATGCCCTTGACGCCGCCGCCGGAAAGGACAAGGTCTGCCTCGAGCCTCCGCTGATTGGGCGATCTATCGTCGCGCATAGGTCCAGGGTGGCATGCGGATGCGCCGGCGTGCTGCCAGCTGCCACGATCCGGCCCACATGATGCTGCCGCGCCAGCAGTTGACGTTGTGGTTCTGCGTGATCACGGGGTGAGCACTGCTGGGGTTTGGATCGGCGAGTGCGGCTGTCCAAACCCGGTACGTGGGGTTGCCCGCCGGGCCGTGTCAGCCCTCCATTGCCGCCAGCTCCCGCTTGAGGATCTTGCCCGACGGATTTCGCGGCAGGTCGTCGAGGAACACCACCTCGCGCGGGGCCTTGTAGCGCGCCAGATTGTCTTTGACGAACTGCTGTATCTCCTCGGCTGTGATGCTGCCCTCGCCCAGGACCACGAACGCCTTCAGCCGTTGGCCGAAATCCACGTCCTCGACACCGATCACGGCCACATCATCTATCGCCGAGTGGGTGAGGAGCAGCTCCTCGACCTCACGTGGGAACACGTTTTCGCCGCCGGAGACAATCATCTCGTCGTCACGGCCGTCGATGTACAGCCGCCCATCGTCGTCGAAGTGACCAACATCGCCGGTAGCCATCAAGCCGTCGATGATGTCCTTGCCGCCGCCGCCGGTGTATCCCTCGAACGGCGAGGTCGTTCCGACGAAGATACGTCCGGTCTCGCCCTTGGCAACCGCCTTGCCGTGGTCGTCGAAGAGCTTGACTTTCACCCCGAGCATCGGTTTGCCGACCGATGTCGGCGCAGTGCGGATATCGGCCGGCGTCGTCATCGTGGCAAGCGACACCTCGGTTGTCCCGTACATGTTGTAGATCACGTCGCCCAGCACGTCCATCGACCTGACCGCTACCTCGGCCGGCAGCTGCGAGCCGGCACAGAACACGACCCGCAGATTGGACAGGTCCCGGCGGCGGATCTCGTCCTCGCCGAGCGCAAGCACGCGTTGCAGCATGATCGGCACGACGCACCAGGTCGTTGCGCCATGGGCGGCTGAATCATCAAGGAAGCGCGCGGCGTCGAACTTACTGCGCAGGACGAGCTTGGATCCCAGGCCGATCGAGAGCAGCGCGACCGTCAAGCCAGTGCCGTGATACAGCGGGGGGCCGAT
>JBMYXJ010000288.1:0-4414 GCA_049608285.1 Mycobacterium sp.
CTAGTTCCTCCGTCATCGGCTAGTGCGGTTGTCAACAATCCGGTGCCGCCGACGGTGCTGGTCCCTCCGTCATCGGTAGCCGCAAACACCGGCACAGCGCAGTTGCCGATTCCGGGTACGTCTGGCAGTTCCTTAGCGGTCTCTGACCTGCTCACGCCGCCCGGTGTGCTTCGCGCCGTGCAGGACGGCGTGTCGTCAGTGACTGGGGCGCTGCCACCGCCTCCGGTCCCGGTGCCAGGTGCTGCCGCAGCCGCCGATGCGGGTGTGCCAGCTGCGGCCAATCAGCTGACCCCATTGGCAGCGACGGGCCTGTCGAACTTGGTCTCGCCGCCTGCGTTGAATGTTCCGTCGATTCCGGGCCTGCCAGTACCGCTGCCCAACGAGGTTCCGGTGCCGAGCGACCTTATCTGTGTGGACACTGACTGGTCCGCCTCTCAAGGAGATCCGGCCGGGCCCGCGATCAATGCCGACGTCCCCATGGAGTTGGTCAACGAACCGACGGGCAGCGGAACTCAACACCTTGGGCAGCGTCGCGACCGGTGGGACTCCCCGTAGCAATCAGCTTTAGAGCTCTCTGGCTGATTCCCGAGGAAACGAACAGGCAACGCCACCGATTCGCCTGTTGCACGGAGTGTTCGGGAACGGTTGTGCGGTCAACGGCACTGGCAAAGACAACGTGTCGTGATCGATACCATAAGCAACGGAGTCGACGAATCTCACTGTGGTGCTAATCCGGTGGGGGGGCATCCCTGTCGGCAACGGCGAGTCCACACCGATCAGGAGCCAGCCCAACCGGGGGCAGACCCCGTCTTTTCCATCCGACGTGCCAGGTCCCTGAGGCTGGCGAATCACAGCGCGCGCAGATACCGACCAGTGACCAGTCTCTGCACGAGCAAGGTGAGCGGAGCGCCCAGTTGACTCCACCACGTGGCGTGCCGGGAGAATGCCCTGACCTCGGCAATGACGTCACCGTTGGGGCCGTAGCGGACCAGGAACAGCTCCTCGCCGGATTCGGGGTGCCCGGGCAGCGTCCCGTACGCGAAACCGATTCGGTCGGGCTCGTCAACGATGTAGACCACGCGGCACGGCGCAGCCACTGGTCCCAGGTGGACCAGCACCTCCGCACCAACCTCGGCCACCTCGGCGGTGGCCGTCACGCGCAAACCCGCCCCGCGCAACATTCCCCAACGCATGCCCTGTGCCGCAGCCTGTTCGAAGCGCTCACGACCGCTGCCGATCACCGTCGATTTGCGCAGATGCCGGTATCCGCCGGGCATCGCCCCCGCGGTCGCGCCTACCTCGGTATACGTCAACGGCATGCCAGAAAGATCGTTCAGCCTCACAGAGGTCAGCTTGTCACCGTCGGCACGGTGTCGTCATCGTGGCCTCGATCACTGGTGCACTCGCCGATTCCTCCAGATGGCCAAGGGCGCACATCTGGAGGACAAGGCCGCAGCGGCCCAGGAGGAGTTCAGGCACGCCGAGTTCGACTCGCTGAGTAAAGCCGGGGCGGTCGACGGCCGAGACAACCCATACGGTAGGTGGGTGAGTGCCAATGAATCCGCCGATGCACATGCCGGCGGGGGATTCGATCAGCCACAACCCACCACCAGTGGTGGAGCCGACTACGGGCGGTTTATCGAAGCTGTCCGTGAGCTACAGGATCACGCGCGTGCGGCCAACGCGCCCGATGAGGTGATCACTGAAGCCGCCAACCTGGTCGAGAATGCATCGCAGCTGCTTGCGCCCTACGACACTGACGAGTGGACATCTCCGTCGGGTCGCCGGATGGACCTGCCGAACCGCGGCAACATCTTGCAGGTTCCTGGGGATCTGCATGTCACTGAGGATGGTCGCGTGGCTGGGGAAGCGCGGTTCCGCCGATACCACCTCGGCCGCAATGGCGCCACCCATGGTGGGGCAGTGGCCCAGCTGTTCGATTCGCTGCTTGGTTTCACCGCCTACCGCCTCACCGGCGGCCAGGCTCAGCGCACCGCTTTCCTGCATGTTGACTACCGGAAAGTCATCCGGGTGGAAGAGCAACTCCAGGTTGACGCCGGTGTCGACGCTGTCGAGGGTCGCAAGATCTTCGTTTCGGGTCGGATCGTGAGCGGAGGCGACGTGCTGGCAGAAGGGCATGCCCTGTTCGTCAAGCTGAAGCCCGGACAGCCATGAGTGACGACCGCGACATGAGTGGCGACGGCGACATGAGTGGCGACCGCGACATGGGTGGCGACGGCGACATGAGTGAAGACGGCACGCAGATCGTGCGCAGATGGGCGCGCTGGCGCGACCGATTGCGTGGGCGGCGGTTCGTCGACCTTTTTTATCGCGGTGTGGTCGGTGTGGTCGGCGTTCTCGTCCTGGCGGTGGGCATCATCGCCATCCCGTACCCGGGCCCGGGTTGGGCGATCGTGTTCGTCGGTCTGGCCATCCTGGCCACCGAGTTCGACTGGGCCCGGAAACTGCTGGCCTACGCGCGGGTCCGTTACGACGCGGTGATGGGCTGGTTCAAACAGCAGGGCCTGTGGGTGCAGGTGCTGGGCGCAGCCTTGACGATGGCGATCGTGGTGGTGACGTTATGGATGTTGGGCGCGCTCGACTGGGCGGCGGGCCTGATGAACATCGAGCACGGGTGGCTTGTTAGCCCCATTGGTATCGGGGGATGAGGGTCGGCCCGGATAGCATGGTCGCGGTCAGTGCCACCGCTGTGCCCCGACCACGTCGGTAGCACCCTGAAAAGTTTGGAGAGCCCGCGATGAGCGCCCCTGCCAGCTCCTTGCCAGCAGCCCCGATCCGGGTCGCTGCCGGGATGACCGCGGGGCAGGCAGTACGCGATGCTGGACTGCCGTCCAGAGGGGTCCCCGACGCTGTTGTGGTTGTCCGCGACGCCGACGGAAGGCTGCACGACCTGTCATGGGCCCCCGAAGCCGAAGCCGAGGTCGTCCCGGTGTCCGCCAACACCGACGACGGGCGCAGTGTCATCCGCCATTCGGCCGCCCACGTCCTCGCCCAGGCAGTGCAGGAGCGCTTTCCTGACGCGAAGCTCGGCATCGGGCCGCCCATAGCAGACGGCTTCTATTACGACTTCGAGGTCGCCGAACCGTTCACCCCCGAAGATCTTGAGGCCCTCGAGAAGCGGATGCGCCAGATCGTGAAGGACGGTCAACTGTTCTCTCGCCGCGTCTTCGGGTCTAGGGATCAGGCCCGCGAAGAGCTGGCCAACGAGCCCTACAAGCTCGAACTCATCGACGATAAATCCGGTGATCCCGACGTGATGGAGGTCGGCCCCGGTGAGGAGCTGACTGCCTACGACAACCTCAATCCCCGTACCCGTGAACGAGTATGGGGGGACTTGTGCCGTGGCCCGCACATTCCCACCACCCGCTACATTCCGGCGTTCAAGCTGACCCGCAGCTCGGCCGCCTACTGGCGCGGCGATCAGAACAATGCGAGCCTGCAGCGCATCTACGGCACAGCCTGGGAGTCCAAGGAGGCACTGGACTGCCATCTCGAGCTCATCGAGGAGGCGCTACGCCGCGACCACCGCAAGCTGGGTGCGGAGCTGGACTTGTTCAGCTTTCCCGACGAGTTAGGTTCGGGCCTACCGGTTTTCCACCCCCATGGTGGAATCGTTCGCAACGAACTCGAGGACTACTCGCGCCGCAAGCACATCGAAGCCGGCTATCAATTCGTCAACACCCCACACCTGACCAAGGAGCCCCTCTACGTCACTTCCGGTCACCTGGAGTGGTACGCCGAGGGCATGTTCCCGCCAATGCACGTCGATGCCGAGTTCAATGACGACGGCACCGTGCGTAAGCCCGGACATAACTACTACCTCAAGCCGATGAACTGCCCTATGCACCACTTGATCTACCGGTCGCGTGGTCGGTCCTATCGGGAGCTTCCGTTGCGGCTCTTCGAGTTCGGAACCGTGTACCGGTACGAAAAGTCCGGTGTGGTTCATGGGTTGACGCGAGCGCGGGGCTTCACCCAGGACGACGCGCACATATACACCACCCGCGAGCAGATGCGAGATGAACTGGCGTCGTTGCTTCAGTTCGTGCTCGACCTGCTCGCCGACTACGGGCTGCATGACTTCTTCCTCGAGTTGTCGACCAAGGATCCGACGAAGTCGGTTGGTTCTGACCAGATGTGGGATGAGGCCACCGAAACGCTGCGTGAAGTCGCCGAGTCGTCGGGGCTGGAGTTGGTACCCGACCCCGGCGGTGCCGCGTTCTACGGTCCGAAGATTTCGGTGCAGGTGCGCGACGCGCTGGGGCGCAGCTGGCAGATGTCGACAATTCAGCTCGACTTCATCATGCCCGACCGCTTCGAGCTGGAATACACCTCTGCAGATGGATCACGTCGACGGCCCGTCTTGATCCACCGTGCACTCTTCGGCTCGATC
>JBMYXJ010000289.1:0-4383 GCA_049608285.1 Mycobacterium sp.
CATTCTGATCGGTTGGCTATCGGTGCGGCCGTTCCTGAATTGGTGGACTACACACTTCGTCATCACTGACCGGCGGGTGATGTTCCGGCATGGCCTGATCACCCGGCAGGGCATCGACATCCCGCTGGCCCGGATCAACAGTGTGGAATTCCGGCACGGTTTGATCGACCGAATTCTGCGCACCGGCACGCTGATCATCGAATCAGCGTCGCAAGACCCACTCGAGTTTCAGGACATCCCGCAGGTGGAACGCGTGCACTCGCTGCTATATCACGAAGTGTTCGACACCTTGGGTTCCGAGGAATCGTCCAACTGACGGTGTGGCCGCCGGCGTGAGCGCCGCATCGGGGTGACATTGCCGCTCTGGTGCTGGTGGCGCACTTCGTAGCCATCCTCCAACACCTCGGCGAAGCCGCCGCTGGAAAGTGTGGACTCCAGGGCCTTGTCTGGGTTGCGCGCGTACTCGTCGGGGAAGACGAATCGGCGAAACGCCCAGAATCGGAACGCCATCTGCAGGAGGTTGCCGATGATGTAGGCCGACACGAAGTCGGCGATGTTCTCGGTGGTCAGCGATACCATCGGAACTCGCAGCATCAGGATGTAGCTGGATACCCACAACGGAGCCATGCTCAGCAGTACACCCACCCCGCTGACCCCGAAGAACAGTAGGGCCTCGTGGTGGCGTTCGCGGCCGCCACGGTCGCGGAAACTCCACTCCCGGTTGAGGATGTAGGAGGCGATGACGGCGACGATGCCCGCGATGATCTTGGCGGTGACCGGCTTGGGCTCAAGAATCGTCAGTTTCAGCGTGAAGAAGATGGCGAAATCGATGACGAAGGTGGTGGCGCCTACGATCGCGAACTTGATGAGCTCGTGGTGTTGCTCGGCGTAGGGACGGATCGGCCCCGGAAGGCGCTTGATCGTCACGTCGGCGAAGGACACAAGGTGTGAGTCTACGTAACCTGCACCAGAACTACCCCATGCGGAGCCAATCCGGGTCCAATCTGTGGCCTAGATCATGACACGATAGATCATGTGATAGTGCACCTCTCCCGCGGTCCAGGCGCACCCCCTGTCGTAGCAATGATCGGTGGGGGACAACTCGCCAGAATGACCCATCAAGCAGCGATTGCGCTGGGCCAGACGCTGCGTGTGCTCGCCAGCGGTGAGGACGAACCGGCCGCGCAGGTCACGCCCGACGTGGTCATTGGATCCCATACCGATCTGGATGCGCTACGCCGCGCCGGCCACGATGTGACGGCGCTCACCTTCGATCATGAGCATGTGCCGACCGAGCACTTGGAGAAGCTTGTCGCCGACGGCATCAACGTCGCACCGCCACCGGAGGCGTTGGTGCACGCTCAGGACAAGCTGATGATGCGCCGTCGGCTGGAGGCGCTGGGCGCGCCGGTGCCGCGGTACACCGCGGTGTCTTCCGGCGGGCAGGCCGAGGCCTTCGCGATGGAAGTCGGGGGACCGGTGGTGATCAAGACAGTGCGCGGTGGCTACGACGGGCGCGGCGTGGTGATGGCTTCCGACGCGGACGACGCCCGTGAGGTGGCGCAGCGCTATCTGGCTGACGGTGTGGCTGTCATGGTCGAGGAGCGGGTGGCGATGCGTCGTGAGCTGGCCGCGCTGGTCGCTCGATCGCCATTCGGCCAGGGCGCGGCATGGCCCGTCGTGGAGACTGTGCAACGCGATGGGATCTGCGTGACGGTGCTGGCGCCCGCACCCGGACTGTCGGACGAGCTTAGCTCTGCTGCTACGGAATTGGCGCTGCGGTTGGCGGCTGAACTGGGTGTCGTCGGAGTCCTCGCGGTCGAACTGTTCGAGACTGTCGACGGAACGTTGATGGTCAACGAGCTGGCTATGCGGCCGCACAACTCGGGCCACTGGACCATGGATGGTGCGCGAACCAGCCAGTTCGAACAGCACCTGCGCGCTGTGCTGGACTATCCGCTGGGTGACACGTCGCCGACGATGCCGTGCACCGTCATGGGCAATGTGCTTGGCGCACCGCAGGCGCCGGCAATGTCGCTGGACGAACGGTTGCACCACCTGCTCGCGCGGATGCCCGATGCCAAAGTGCACCTCTATGGCAAGCAGGAGCGACCGGGCCGCAAGATCGGTCACGTGAACGTGGTGGGCGACGACGTGGAGGTGCTGCGGGAACGCGCAGAGCGCGCGGCACACTGGTTGTCGCATGCGCACTGGACCGATGGATGGGACGGACACACATGAACCCACGGGTGGGCTTGATCATGGGCAGCGACAGCGACTGGTCGGTGATGGCCGACGCCGCCGAGGCTCTGGCCGAATTCGACGTGCCGTTCGAGGTCGGCGTGGTCTCTGCCCATCGAACACCGGAACGGATGCTGTCCTACGCGCAGGGCGCTGCCGGCTGCGGCCTGGAAGTCATCATCGCCGGCGCCGGCGGTGCCGCGCACCTGCCGGGCATGGTCGCCTCCGCCACGCCACTGCCCGTCATCGGAGTGCCGGTTCCGCTGGCCCGGTTAGACGGGCTGGATTCGTTGTTGTCGATCGTGCAGATGCCGGCGGGGGTTCCGGTGGCCACGGTGTCGATCGGTGGCGCACGCAATGCGGGGCTGTTAGCTGTGCGGATCCTGGCCTCATCTGATGCGCAGTTGCGTGACCGGATGGTGTCTTTCCAGGCTGATCTCGAACAGGTGGTGCTGCAGAAAGACCAGGAGCTGCGTGACCGGATACTCGGGGAGTAGGGCAGTTTGTCAGATCGGGGTCTGCCCGAACGCCATCCCCAGGACCGTAGTCTTCGATGGCGTGATCTTGACCGCTGCGGGCCTGGCTCGGCTGTAGGCTAGGACGCCTGAAGTGCAAGGACGCGGGAGTCCTGGCTGCGCGACCGGGGCGCCGACACCGGCAGGTGGCCGGTCTGGGCGGCGTGGATACCGGCGTCGACCATGGCTGATCCACGGGACCAGTGCGAAGGGCCGCTCCAACCGCAATCGCACAGCGCGCTCTGGCGGAACGTACGGCCAGCAATGTAAACCTGCATGACTGGGAAATTACGCACGAATCCTCAGAAGTAACCACGACGGAGCTGAGCCTTCCCTGAGAATGCAGGGCACGGCCGGACTTCGTGCAGAACCGGGAGCGCGATAAAGTTACTGGCGAGTAGCAAGGAGACGATGATGGCTAGTTGGGCCGGAGACCCTTCGTTCGATCTGTTCCAGTTGCCTGAGGAACATCAGGAGCTGCGGGCAGCGATCCGGGCGCTGTCGGAGAAGGAGATCGCTCCACACGCCGCTGCCGTCGACGAGAACGCGCGATTCCCTGAAGAAGCCCTGCAGGCGCTCGTCGCCTCGGGTTTCAACGCTGTGCACGTTCCCGAGCAGTTCGGCGGACAGGGTGCCGATTCGGTGGCTGCCTGCATCGTCATCGAAGAAGTAGCCCGAGTCGACGCATCGGCCTCGCTGATCCCGGCGGTCAACAAGCTTGGCACGATGGGCCTGATCTTGCGCGGTTCTGACGAGCTCAAGAAGCAGGTACTGCCCTCGATCGCCGATGGTACGGCGCTGGCGTCGTACGCGCTGTCCGAACGGGAAGCCGGCAGCGCACCAAGGCCGACGGCGACGACTGGATCCTCAACGGCACCAAGTGCTGGATCACCAACGGCGGTAAGTCGAGCTGGTACACCGTCATGGCGGTCACTGACCCGGACAAGGGCGCCAACGGGATTTCGGCGTTCATGGTGCACGTCGATGACGAGGGCTTCAGCATCGGGCCCAAGGAACGCAAGCTTGGCATCAAGGGTTCGCCGACTACAGAGCTGTATTTCGAGAACTGCCGGGTCCCCGGAGACCGGATTATCGGCGAGCCCGGCACCGGGTTCAAAACCGCCCTGGCCACCCTGGACCACACCCGCCCGACCATCGGCGCCCAGGCCGTCGGCATCGCACAGGGTGCCCTCGATGCCGCGATCGAGTACACCAAAGACCGCAAACAGTTCGGCAAAAGTATCGCTGATTTCCAGGCGGTGCAGTTCATGCTTGCCGACATGGCCATGAAGGTCGAATCCGCCCGGTTGATGGTGTATTCGGCGGCGGCGCGTGCCGAGCGCGGCGAATCCAACCTGGGCTTCATTTCTGCGGCGAGCAAGTGCTTGGCCTCCGATGTCGCGATGGAGGTCACCACTGATGCGGTGCAGCTGTTCGGTGGCGCCGGCTACACGATCGACTTCCCGGTAGAGCGGATGATGCGCGATGCCAAGATCACCCAGATCTACGAGGGCACCAACCAGATCCAGCGCGTGGTGATGAGCCGCGCCCTGTTGCGCTGAGGACGCTGGGGGACCCTGGGGCGCCGATCGTGCATTCCCTGTAGCGCCGCCCCGGGGTTTGGCTA
>JBMYXJ010000290.1:0-4378 GCA_049608285.1 Mycobacterium sp.
CCACCACCCGGGGTCGACGTTGGGGCGCCCGTTCGGCCCGGCGTCGAGGAATGTTGGTGACTATTCCGCTCATCGACGCACGGTGCGTTGAAGCAGCTGGTGTGTGCTGATGCCCGGGCGGCTTCGGTGGCGGTAGTACGCCGCCCGGCCCTCCTCTCAACAATCGGGCAAAGGGTTGCCAGAGGCGGGTGATCGGATCACTTCGTACGGGCCTGCAACAGCTCACGCAGCGTGGCCAGTACCGCATCGACGTCGGCGTCGAGGGTTGACCAGGAGCAGACGAACCGCACGACCGGTTCGGCGAGGTCGGGTTGGTGCACGACGTAGGACTGCTCGAGCGCGCGGCGCAAGTCGGCGTCCAGGGTTACGAACACCTCGTTGGCCTCCGCTCTGGAGACCAGCCTTAGCCCCAGCGCCGCGAGCCCGCCGCTGAGCTTGCGGGCCATCGCATTGGCGTGGGCCGCGGTCTTCAGCCACAGGCCGTTGTCGAGGAAGGCCAGGAACTGTGCGGCAACGAATCGTTGCTTGCTCGCCAAGTGCCCGATCTGCTTCTGCACGAAGTGGATTCCGCAGAAGTGCTCGGGGCGACGCACCAAGATGGCATCGCCGAACAACATGCCGTTCTTTGTGCCACCAACGGTCACGATGTCCGCGTCAGCAATGGCTTCTGCAGGCGAGACATTGAGCGCAGCAACGGCGTTGGCGATTCGTGACCCGTCGATATGGACGAGCAGATCCAATGCGTGTGCGTGATCGATAAACTCTTTGATGCCTGCGGCGCTCCACACGCGCCCGTTCTCAGTGGACTGGGTGATGGTGACGATGTGGGGTTGCGAGTGGTGCACCTCGCCCCGGCGGGTGACTCTGCGGTCGAGCTCGTCGGGGGCGATCAGTCCGTCGTCGCTGGGCAACCGGGTCAGCTGGGCACCCGAGAGCCGGACGGGGCCGCCCGCCTCATCGAGCAGGACGTGGGCGACGTCGCTGCACAGGATCTCCTGCCACGGCCGGACCGCTGCGGCCAGCGCGATGATGTTGGCCGCGGTGCCGGTAAACGCGAACAGCACGTCAGCACCGGGGGAGTCGAATACCTCTTTGAGGGCATCGACAGCCCGCTTGGTGACGAGGTCATCGCCGTAGGACGGGGCAGGCCCCTCGTTGACGTCGTGCAGGGCCGCCAGTGCCGTCGGATGCGCGGGCGCGGTGTTATCGGAGGCGAAAGCGGTGGAGGCAGACGGCACGTCCGCCATGATCGCACTCAACGGGTTGCGAACGTGCGTCCATCGTGGTGAAAGGGCCGCCCAGATTGCGACACGGAGTGTTGTTTGGCAGCGACGTGGCGGCCATGCGTGGGAGATCAGTCCGCACGCGGCGAGCGCCAAGATCGCCAGCCCCTGTGCGCAGCGAACGCCCCGAACACGGCGGTCACACACCACACCGCGATCGCAGAGTACGCCAACGGCGCCGAAAACTCACCGATCGAGGCTCCCAGTGCGGTGTACACGAACGCGCGCGGCATCGACCCTATGAACGCTCCGACCGCCATCTGCCACAACGGAACTCCAAACGCGCCGAAGGCATACGAGGCCAAAGCATCGGAGATACCCGGTACGAACCGTTGGCCGACGACCGCCCACAACCCGCCCCGCGCGATCAGCCTGTCGATGCGCTCCGAACGCTGCGAGCCCAGCAGCCCGCGGGTGCTCTCGCGACCGGCCCGCTTCCCCGCCGAGCTCGCAACGATTGCGGTACCCACCGTCGCACCAAGCGTGACGAACGTCCCCACCGTCGGCCCGAACAGGAAGCCGCTGCCCGCGGCGAGCAACGGGCCGGGTACCAGCGCTGCCCCCAACGTCGCCGATGCCACCAGGTATGTCAGCGGTGCCAGCGGGCCTGTTGAGGCCACCAGCCCGCGGAAGTACTCCACATCGATGACTTGCCGTACTGCGACCAGATAGAACAGGAGGGCCAGCGAAGCTGCGAACAGCGCCAGCCGTGCGATGTGTCGTCGCCGGGACTCCTCGGCGGTACCTTCGCTGCCAACCATGCTGAGCGCAATCCTGCCGCAACCCGGTCCACCTGGTGGCTTGGGTGTGCCGCCCAGGGGGCGGTTGGCCGGATTCTTGGGCGCAAGCCTCGGACTTCAGTCCGGGGTGAGCCCGTCAGGTTCATGGTCGGCTTGCACAACGACGGGATTCAGCACCGGGAATACAATTTCGTGGGAAGAAAGGGAGTCGCCATGGGCGCGCGCGAGGATGTGCTGATCACCGGTGAGGAACTGGCGCGTCGCCTGGACGCTGGCGAACCGATTGCCCTGCTGGACGTGCGGTGGGAGTTCGGCGGGCCAGACGGCGCCGAGGCATACCTTCGCGGCCACCTGCCTGGTGCGGTCTACGTTTCGCTTGAGGAGGAGCTGACCGACCACTCGGTGGCAGGACGTGGTCGTCATCCACTGCCGACCGGGCGCGACGTGCAGGACGCCGCGCGCCGCTGGGGTTTGCGCACGGGCATCCCGGTGGTGGTCTATGACGACTGGATCCGTGCCGGGTCGGCGCGCGCATGGTGGGTACTGACGGCGGCGGGCATCCCGGATGTCAGGATCCTCGACGGAGGGCTGGCGACCTGGACGGGCGAACTGCAGCAGGGCGCCGTCACGCCTGAGCCCGGCGATGTGTCGGTCACCCATGACGATCTGTACGCCGCGGCCCGCAAGACGGTCACTGCCGACGGCGCCTTGGACGACGGCACAGTCCTGCTGGACTCGCGGCCGCCGGAGCGTTATCGCGGTGAGGCCGATCTCACGGATCCGGCAGCCGGCCACATCCCCGGCGCGCTGAACGTGCCGAGCACCAGCGTGCTGAGCGACCAGGGCGCCTGGCTGTCGGGGCCCGAGCTCACCCGGCTGTTCAGGGAGAGCAGGGTAGGCGCCGACTCGGACGTCGTGGTGTATTGCGGTTCGGGCGTCACCGCCGCGATCACCATTGCGGGGCTCGCCACAATCGGTGTGGACGCCGCATTGTTTCCCGGCTCGTGGTCTGAGTGGAGTTCAGACCCGGCGCGCCCGGTGGCTACGGGGTGATGTCTCGACCTGGCGGCTCGTCCTCTCGCGAATGAGGAGTCAGCGCTGCCACCGGTAGGGAATCACGATACGCACTGCGGCAAAACCCCGGCGCGTGCCACGATGGTTCATGGCCGAGAATACGACGAGCGACGAACGCGATTTCAACCAACGGATTATCGATGAGTTCCGTGCGAACGGCGGCAAGGTGGGCGGCCAGTTCGCGGGCTTTCCGTTGCTGCTCCTGACCTCGACCGGCGCGAAAAGCGGCACACTGCGGGTCAACCCGGTGGCCTACTTCGATATCGACGCCAGAATTTACGTCGTCGGCTCGTCGGCAGGACGAGAACGGAATCCGGCCTGGGCGTTCAACATCCGGGCTCACCCAGCCGCCAGCATCGAGATCGGCTCTGACCCGTCGAGAAGCGTCACCGCGCGGGAGTTGCCCCGGGAGGAACGGGACAGCATCTATGCCGTCGTCGCTGACCGTGCCCCCGGTTTCTCCGAATATGAGACACGAACCGACCGCGTCATACCGGTCTTCGAGTTGGTGTCCACCAACTGACGGGAATGCGATGGCACTGGTAGCCGTTGGCAACTGTCATGGCAAAGATGACCCGGGATGAGCGTGAGCAATACCTGGCTGGGGTGCACGTCGGCGTGATCGCCGTCGAGCGATCTGGCCGCGCTCCGCTGGCGGTACCCATCTGGTACGGCTACCGGCCCGGCGGTGAAGTATTGCTGTGGACCGAGTCGGAGTCTCTGAAACACAAGCTGATTCGTAGCGCTGGGCGGTTCGCTATTACGGCGCAGGACGAACAACCGCCCTACAAGTATGTGACTGCCGAAGGTGAGGTCACCGGCATTGGCCCCGCCCATGAGGCCGACGTTCGTGCGATCGCGGTGCGATACCTCGGCGAGGAGGCGGGCTCAGTGTTCGCCGAGCAAAACTTGACGCAGACCTCCATCATCATCCGGATGCGCCCACAGCGCTGGTTGAGTACGGATTACTCCCGGTAGCGGCTTCAACCAGTCGCTGGAGTTCCCCTGCGGGGTAACACTGTTCGGTTCGAGGTCGACGAGATGGACCCCTGGTCGACGATGCCCGAGCTCTATTTCACGCAGCGGCTAGCCCGGCGCTGCGGCTCTTGCCTGTGGTGCTGCGGCGGTGGCGGGTGACGTCGCTGTCGCCTGTGGTGCTGTGCCTGTCGCCTGTGGTGCTGCAGCGGTCGCGGGTGACGCCCCGGCGGCGGGTGGTGCCGTGCCTGCGGCGGGTGCCACCGGTGCTGACCCGGCCGGCGCCGGTGCTGCTGCCGGCGGCGG
>JBMYXJ010000291.1:0-4342 GCA_049608285.1 Mycobacterium sp.
CAATCGTTCCGGCTGGAAGGCACTTTGCGAGTGAAGAGTATCGCGGTTGCACGATGGGTGCACGATGGGTGAAAGTCTCTTCCGATGGCCGCGGGGTGGTGTCGCACGCGGGGATGGGGCCGTTACGTGAGTTGGCCGATCTGACGGGTTGTCCGCGCAGATCACAGGGGTTTTGGACGATGCCTACAAGGCGCGATGGGTGTACGCCCAGGGTGCAGTGTTGGTGGACCCGGCCGCAGCGGTAGCCGATGGGGCGGACTGTATCGACGGGGTCGGGCAGCTGTGTGGCGACCGAGAGCATGTGTTCGGGGCGAAGGCTTGGACAACGACCCTGTGGCGACTGGTCGATCAGCGCATCGACGCCGCACAGCTGCCGGGGGTTCGTCGCGTCCGCGCGACAGTGCGGGCGGCGGCATGAGAGGCCGGGGCCGCGCCACCGGCAGGTCGGCCGCTGTATATCGATATCGACGCCACGCTGGTCATCGACCATTCCGATAACAAGGCCCAAGTGGCACCGACCTGGAAGAAGTCCTTCGGCCACCACCCGTATCCGGCATTTCTGGATCGCCCAGAGATCGCCGGCGGTGAGGCTTTGGCCGGGTACCTGCGCGCCGGCGACGCCGACTCAAACACCGCTGCTGACCACGTCACCGTCCTAGAGCAGGCGCTGGCCTCGCTGCCAGCCCGATGGCGCCCCGACCCGGACAATCCGAACACACCGGCGATGGTGGTGCGCTCGGATACAGCGGGGCCACCCACCGGTTCACCCGATCGCAGCCGTAGAACAATTTGCCGGCGCACCGTCGCCGGGTAGATACGGGGCATGTGACCTCCTGATGATCACTCTGCCCCAACTCTCATAACACTGGACCTATCCCCGGGGTACAGATCTACTGGACCACTCCGGAGGGCTCACCTCATGAGGCCACCGGCCTGGTCAACCTGTCCACCTGGCCCGCCGGTACCCGGCTGGTGCTGTGCAAAGAGCGTCCGCACCCCGGGGCGCAGCTGTGCTTCACCGTCAGCGACGGCATGCGAGTGACCGCGTTCTCACCGACACCGCACCCGGGATCGTGCCCGGACAGCTGGCCGGCCTGGAACTACGCGATCGCCCGCACGCCCGCGTCGAGGACCGCATCCTGGAAGCCAAAGCCGCCGGCCTGACCAACTTGCCCTGCCACAGCTTCGACGCCAATGACACCTGGGTGGAAATCGTCCTGACCGCCGCCGACCTGGTTGCCTGGACCCAACTGATCGGATTCACCGACACCCCCCGAGTTAGCCCGCCGCGAGATCAATGCCTTCCGCTACCGGGTCCTACATGTTGCGGCCCGCATCATCGCGGCGCCCGCCAACTTCGCCTGCGCATCGACGCCGCCTGGCGCTGGGCCGCCGCCATCGCGACCGCCTGGCAGCGCATCCGCGTGCGAAAAATCGAGGTTAGGGTGGATCCCCTAATGCAGGGGCTTGGGAGCGCTGGCGCTCAGCGTGGCCATCATGGTGCGTCCTTGGTTGCGGTCGGGGTGTCGGTAGGCGGCCACGGCGCGTTGGTAGATCGTCCAGGTGGCTTCGATCTCAGCGTGGGCGTAGGGGGCGAACAAGGCCGTCAGCCTGGCCCGTTGCTTGTCGGTGAGCAGATCAGCGCCGGTCTGCAGGTTGGGCCGTGCGCTGTAGGGGGTCGGTCTTGCGGCCCCGGTGACCACAGGTGGCCAGCCGCACGCGGCGCCGGCATTCATCTGGCGCGTTGCCGGCCAGGCGGACCACACTGAAGGGGATCCGTCACCGCCACGGCCTCGGCCCGTTCCTAGGGGGTGGCGGTCTTGAAACCGGAAAATCCGTCCATATCGACAATTTCGACCTGGTCATGGCATTGCTTGGGTCGCTCTGCCAACCAGTCTTGGAAGGCCCGCCTGGACTGGCCCTCGACCATGTCGAGCAACCGGACGGGGCCAGTCTTATCGCGGACCGGCGTTAGATCGATGATGACGGTGACGTACTATCGCCGCCACGTGTGTGACGCCACGCGTGCTCGTCGACGCTGATCACCGCCACACCGTCGAAGCGGACCGGGTCACCGATGAGCAGCCGGCGGCCTTTCGGCCAGCACCGCGTTATTGGCGGTGTTCCACGACTCCGTGAGTCCTTCAGCGACTCGGGCCACGCTCAGGTGCTGGCAGACAAAGGCTTCCCGCGCCCACTGCACAGTGGCTGGTGTGTATTGGCGCTACACATGCGCCCAGCCCGCACACCGGGTACCGGTGGATCGTGACCGGCAGTGTGGTGGTCGCTATCCGAACGGTTCGTGCGCAAGCTCGCGGGGACGCTGTCACGCGGCGCGCCTTGCTCGCCGCAGCGGCGACACCACGAACCGTCGTCGCTGATCTGGCAGGTCAACACAGCCCGGTCTGCTCGCAGGCGTTGTCCGGTCACCTCCAGCTCATCGAGGCGGCAGAACGTGGTCAGACCAGGGCAAGCGAAGGTAGCGTCAGGCACGTCGAGGTCTTCCAACTGGGCGGTGTGAGAACTCCCAACATCGGACGACCTCGACTCTTACCCAGATAACGACGCGCCCCCAACTACACCCTCGATTGCGAAGAGCCGTCAAACGCGCCCCCCCACACCGCTTGGCCCCAGCCAACCGGCAACCCCAGCTACACCATCCTCCGGCCTGAATAGACCGTATTAGGGCTAGCGCCTACCCATTCCGCGGTATTCCCAACCGGCAGCCCGCCACTTATCCTGGTCAAGGCAATTTCTACCGTCGATAATATGGCGGGAGCGCACGACTTTATTTAGACATGAAGGTTCGAGGCTTCGGAATTCCTCCCATTCGGTCAGGACCAGAGTTATATCCGCGCCGTCGCAAGCATCGCGTACATCGCGGGCATAATTTAGAGTCGGAAACAGTCTTCGGGAGTTATCTATTGCCTTCGGATCATACACAGTAACTGACGCGCCCTGTAGCTGAATTTGTCCTGCAATATTCAAAGCCGGAGAATCTCGTATGTCGTCGGAGTCGGGTTTGAACGCTGCGCCAAGAACTGCCACCCTTGCGCCGATAAGGGATCCTCCTGCTACATCTTTCGTCATTTCCACCAACCGTGTGCGCCGTCGCATATTGATGCTGTCAACCTCGCGCAAGAATGTTAGGGCATGGTTCGCGCCCAGCTCACCTGCTCGCGCCATAAAAGCGCGAATATCCTTTGGTAAGCAGCCGCCACCAAATCCGATCCCTGCGTTGAGGAATCTCCGGCCGATACGCGCATCGTGGCCGAGGGCGTCAGCCAATTCCGTCACATCGGCCCCTGCTGCTTCGCATATCTCGGCCATGGCGTTGATGAAGGATATCTTCGTCGCTAGAAACGCGTTAGCTGCGGTCTTGACTAACTCGGCTGTTTCGCGATCGGTTACTAGAAAAGGAGTACCTTCTGCAATGGCATCGCTATACACTGCTCGAGCCACCTCTTCGGCTCGGCCTGGGCGTTCAACGTCGACACCTAAGACGATGCGGTCGGGATGAATAGTGTCTTGTACGGCGTAGCCTTCACGAAGAAACTCTGGATTCCACGCGACCTCCACGGCGTCACCAATCGGCGCGAGCTCGCGCGCCATGTCGTTCAACCGCGCGGCTGTCCCCACCGGCACCGTCGACTTTCCGAAGATCACGGCCGGTCTTGTCAATAGTGGCGCTAGCGTCGTTATGACCGAATCTACGTAGGTGAGGTCAGCTGCAAAATCTCCGCGCTTCTGGGGAGTCGCCGTTCCGATGAAATGGATATCGGCAAAGGCCGCGGCCTCTTCGTAGGAGGACGTGAATCGGAGCCGCCCTGCGTCAATATTCGCTTCAAGTACATCGTCGAGTCCGGGCTCGAAAAACGGTGCCTTGGCGGCGGCGAGCTTGGCGAGCTTGCCGGCGTCGACATCCACCCCGAGTACTTCGTGTCCAAGTTCTGCCATGCACCCAGCGTGCGTCGCGCCCAGATAACCTGTCCCAAAAACTGCGATTCGAAAACCCACTCCGCTTCCCCCTTCGGATCCCGATCATGGACCCAACACTCGTCGCATCTGAAGACCACCGCGTTCGCTTGCGGCCCCGTAGCGCATTTCAATGCGCTCGCTATCGGAACGGCATCGACTAATCTCACCACAGAGCTACCGGTTGGGGGACGCCGAGGCAGCGCATCTGACGCGCAGGGTAGTCTTACATTCGGTGGTCGTGCGCCGACGAGATCATACGGGCGCCAGTCCGCACCAAATGAAATGGATACTTGAGATTGCGCTCAGGTCGGCGTCGCGTCCCACTGATTGCGAGGTGTGTCCTGCACGTTCTGTTCTGATCTTG
>JBMYXJ010000292.1:0-4337 GCA_049608285.1 Mycobacterium sp.
CACCCGCTGCACGGGGTTCACTCTACTCCGGCGCGTGCGGAAGCCAAAACTCCAGATTGTCTAGCACTGGATCGCGCTCATTCTGTGGTTGAGGCGCGTTCCAATCAGAGTTGATCGCCGCCCCCGCAGGCTGAGCGCCACCGGCTAGGTGCTCGGTTGTTCCCACCTATTGAGTACGACGTCGCTGAGCGGCATGCGTTCGCGGGGCTGCCGGTCCCGGTCGGCGATGTCGGCGGCGAGCTGCGAGTAGTCACCCAACCTACCGACGGCGATGATCATCAGCGGGCGAAGGCCTTCGAGCAGGTCGAAGGCTTCGCCGGCACCGCCGACATCGAAACCGGCCATCGGATGGACGATCAACCCCCGCGAGACCGCCTCGATAGACAGATTGGCCATGGCAGCGCCCGCGTCAACTCCGGCATAACGGGCCGTATCCTCGTCGGGCCCCTCGTCGGCGCACAACAAGATCAGCGCTGACGCGGCGTGCGCGTAACCATTTCCGCGCGTGAGCAGACCACACAGCGTGACGAACACATCGTCGGTGCGGCGGCCGACAAAGAAGCGGACCGGCTGGCGCCGACCCCAGGTGGCGGCCCAGCGCGCAGCCTCCAACATTGCCGTCAGATCGCTATCGGACAGCTCGGCGGTGGAGTCGAAAGCCCGCGGGCTCCAGCGGGCCGCGATAGCCGGATGGATCGGGACAGAGGTGTCTGCCGATCGCTTGGTTGGCTCACCAGGCATGCCCCAGGACAGTACCGGCCGTCAGCGGTGGAATAAATCGGACGTGTCCTACATCTATCCTTGGTGGGATCTCTCCCGCATCTGAAAGGTTCCGCAGTGGCGCTCGTCGTACAGAAGTACGGCGGATCCTCGGTGTCCGACGCCGAGCGCATCCGCCGTGTCGCCGAGCGCATCGTTGATACCAAGAAGGCGGGCAACGACGTCGTCGTCGTCGTGTCCGCGATGGGCGATACCACCGATGAGCTGCTTGATCTTGCCAAACAGGTGTGCCCGGCACCGCCGGCGCGCGAACTCGACATGCTGCTGACCGCTGGTGAACGCATCTCCAACGCGCTCGTCGCAATGGCGATCGAGTCGCTTGGGGCCGAGGCGCGCTCGTTTACGGGTTCGCAGGCCGGATTGATCACCACTGGCATCCATGGCAACGCCAAGATCATCGATGTCACCCCAGGGCGGCTGCGTCAGGCACTTGACGACGGCCAGATCGTGTTGGTCGCCGGGTTCCAGGGCGTGAGTCAAGACACCAAGGATGTCACCACGCTCGGCCGGGGCGGCTCCGATACCACTGCGGTGGCCGTAGCCGCCGCGCTAAAGGCCGATGTGTGTGAGATCTACACCGATGTTGACGGCATTTTTACCGCTGATCCGCGCATCGTCGCCAATGCTCATCGACTGGACTCCGTCTCGTTCGAGGAGATGTTGGAGATGGCGGCCGCGGGGGCCAAGGTGCTGATGCTGCGCTGCGTTGAGTACGCCCGCCGCTTCGACCTGCCCATCCACGTTCGGTCGTCGTACACCGATAAGCCAGGCACGCTCGTCAAAGGATCGATGGAGGACATCCCGATGGAAGACGCCATCCTCACCGGAGTTGCGCACGACCGCGGCGAGGCCAAGGTAACGGTTGTCGGCGTGCCCGATGTGCCGGGGTATGCGGCCCAGGTGTTTCGCGCGGTAGCCGACGCCGACGTGAACATCGACATGGTGCTGCAGAACATCTCGAAGGTGGAGGACGGCAAGACCGACATCACGTTCACCTGCTCACGGGAGAGCGGTCCGGGAGCCTTGCAGAAGCTGACGTCCCTACAGGACGAGATCGGTTTCACCCAAGTGCTCTACGACGACCGCATCGGCAAGGTGTCGCTGATCGGCGCGGGCATGCGCAGTCATCCCGGCGTGACGGCGACGTTCTGTGAGGCGCTGGCCAATGTGGACATCAACATCGACCTGATCTCTACCTCGGAGATCAGGATCTCGGTGCTGATCAAAGACACTGAACTTGATGGTGCGGTCGCCGCGTTGCACGAGGCGTTCGGGCTGGGCGGTGGCGAGGAAGCCGTCGTGTATGCCGGAACGGGGCGTTAGCAGTGGGGCCAGAGAACCGACGGGAAGGGTGACGGTGCGGATCGGCGTTGTCGGGGCGACCGGGCAGGTCGGCCAAGTGATGCGAAACCTGTTGGTAGAGCGTGCTTTCCCCGCCACTGAGGTTAGGTTCTTCGCATCTTCGCGGTCGGCGGGCCGCAAGTTGGAGTTTCGCGGCCAGCAGATCGAGATCGAAGACGCGGAGACCGCGGATCCCTCAGGTCTGGACATTGCGCTCTTCTCAGCCGGCGCCACAATGTCTCGAGTGCAGGCGCCGCGGTTCGCGGCGGCCGGCGCGGTGGTCGTCGATAATTCATCGGCGTGGCGTAGGGATCCTGACGTGCCGCTGGTTGTGTCCGAGGTGAACTTCGCCAGGGATGTCGCCAACCGCGCCCGGTCGCTTCCGAAGGGCATCATCGCCAACCCGAACTGTACGACCATGGCCGCGATGCCCGTGCTCAAGCCGCTGCATGACGAGGCCGGTCTGGTGCGGATGATCGCCTCTACCTACCAAGCGGTTTCAGGCAGTGGGCTTGCCGGCGTCGAAGAGCTCATCGGACAGGCCAAGGCTGCCGTCGAAGGTAGCCAGGCGCTGGTACACGACGGCCGCGCGGTGGACTTTCCGGCGCCCAACAAGTACGTCGCGCCGATTGCTTTCAACGTCGTCCCGTTGGCGGGTGCGCTCGTAGACGACGGGTCAGGGGAGACAGACGAGGACCAGAAGCTGCGCACCGAGAGCCGCAAGATCCTCGGCATCCCCGAGCTGGCTGTATCGGGTACCTGTGTACGAGTCCCGGTTTATACGGGTCATTCGCTGTCGTTGAATGTGGAGTTCTCCCAGCCCTTGTCGGTTTCGCGTGCTGCGGAAATCTTGACCGGAGCACCTGGAGTGAAGCTGATGGAAGTGCCGACACCGCTGGCGGCGGCGGGTACTGACGACTCGTTGGTCGGCCGGATCCGTCAGGACAACGGCGTGGCAGATGGTCGCGGGCTCGCGCTGTTCGTCTCCGGGGACAACCTGCGGAAAGGTGCGGCGCTGAACACTATTCAGATTGCAGAGCTGCTGGCGGCCGAGCTCTGAACTTGTCTCGTCTGAGCTGCGCTTTGCGCCGAAAAAGTGTTCCAGCGGGCTTCTGCTGGAGTGCGGTGACAGTGACTGCAGTGCTCGGGGCATCCACCGCGATCCCCTCAGCGGAGGCAATTCCCATTGAACTGCCACCGCTACAGCTGGGCCAGGTGCTGCGTATCGGCCCGGCAGCAGGGACAGGAACGCCGACCGTTGAACACGGCATCGGCGCGACGGACCTATGCGAGTTCATGGAGTTCCCCGAGCAGGTCCTACAGGTGTGCGGGGATAGCTTCCGCGGTCAGGGTGTGGGTTTCGGCGGCTGGTTCTCTCCGATCGCATTGCACGTCCAGAGCGATTCCCTCGATGATGCGGCCGGTGTGCAGTACACCGGTGTCACCGGACTCGCAACGCCGCTGCTGGAAGACCCTGCGCCGCAGGGGGTGTCGCAGTTGCCTGCCGGGGTCATCGAGGTCAACCGTGAGAACTACCTGTTGGTGACGAACGCTAAGGAACTCCGACCGCAGACTTCCCGTCTCGTTAAAGCCGTTCCAGTGCATGGCAACTGGGTCACTGTTGCGGGATCGGAGCGTGACGCCGACTATGCGGGTGGACGACAATCACAGATCAGCGGCTACTACGATCCGATTCCCGCCCCGGACTCCGACCGCGGCTGGGTCTACATCTTGGCCAATAACTTCGACCGTAGCGCGCCGGCAGTCCTCTATCGGGTGACGCCGCAATCGGTCACCGACCGGTCCGCTTGGCAGGGCTGGTCGGATACGCAGGGATGGGGCGAGGAACCGACGCCGTTATGGGGCGACCAGATTGGCGAGATGAGCGTGCGCCAGATCGATGGCAGGACCGTGCTGTCGTACTTCAATGCCAGTACCGGAAACATGGAAATGCGTGTTGCAACAGATCCCACAGCTCTGGGGGTCGCGCCGGTGACGACGGTGGTAGTTGCTTCAGACTGGCCGGATCCGCCCGAAGAGCTTCCACACCCCGGGGTCAACACTCTTGCGCAACCGTACGGCGGTTACATCTCGCCTGGGTCCACATTGGATGCCGTGCGGGTATTCGTCAGCCAATGGAACACCACACGTCACGGAATCACTCCATACCGGGTCATCCAGTTTGCCGTCAACCCGTTCAAGCCCTAGCTAAAGGC
>JBMYXJ010000293.1:0-4332 GCA_049608285.1 Mycobacterium sp.
GTACCGAGTGCCACCGTGCTGTACCTGATCGCCGGCGCGGCACTGGGGGTTATCGGGGTGTTCCTGTTCGTCCCCAAACTGCGACGCTGGTCGGCCAGTGCAGTGCGACCCCGCCTGAGGGAAGTGATCGACGACCTCGGTGAGCTGGCCCGTGAACCCAGACGTCTGGCAGTGATCGTGCTTGGTTGTGCGGCAACAACACTCGGAGCTGCATTGGCGCTGTGGGCCAGCATCGAGGCGTTCGGCGGCAACGCCAGCTTCGTCACCGTCACCATCGTGACGATGGTTGGCGGCACGCTGGCAGCAGCGGCCCCGACACCCGGTGGAGTTGGCGCCGTGGAGGCCGCATTGATCGGCGGCCTCGCCGCGTTCGGAGTACCCGCGGCGGTCGGGGTGCCTGCGGTTCTGCTCTACCGGATCTTGACCTGCTGGCTGCCAGTGTTCATCGGGTGGCCGGTCATGCGGTGGCTGACCCGAAACGACATGATCTAGGGAAGCTGAACCGGCGGCTGGCGCAGCAGGCGCAGTGCGCCCGGTGGCGGCCATATCTGACCAATTCATGAAACCTCGGCCAAATGGGATCTCAAGCGTAGGGTCGGCGGGTTACCTGGAGTGAACACAGGACCCTAGACCCGGGAGGCTCAGCTGCTACACCGAATCGGGGCCCTGGCCCAAGCCGCGCCCCGGCGCATCCTGCTCGCCGCGGCGCTGCTGACAGTTGCCTTGGCGATATTCGGGGTGCCGGTCGCCAAGGATCTGTCGCCCAGCGGTTTTCAGGACCCCGGCTCCGAATCAACCGCTGCCCAAAAGCTCCTCACCAGCAAATTCGGGCAGGGCGACGTCCAGCTGATCATCGCCGTCTCCTCGCCTGAAGGCATCGACAGCAGCCAGGCGCGCGAGGCCGGCGCTGCCATCGTCGATGCACTGAACAAACGCCCCCACGTGGCCGACGTGTCGTCTGCCTGGACCTCTCCGCCCGCCGTAGCCGCCGATCTCGTCAGCAGAGACCGCACCGCCGGGCTGATCGTCGCGGGCATCACCGGAACCGAACCCCAGCAGCAGGCCTACGCCAGTGAGATCTCCGACGAGGTGACCCGTGACGGCGACGGTGTGGTTGTGCGCACCGGCGGCACTGCGATGGTGAACGTCCAGGTCACCAAGCAGTCCCAGCAGGACCTGCTCATCATGGAATCGCTGGCGATCCCGCTGAGCTTCCTGGTGCTGGTCTGGGTGTTCGGCGGGCTGCTGGCCGCCGCGCTGCCGGTCGCCATCGGCGGGATGGCGATCATCGGAGCATTGGCGGTATTGCGACTGGTCACGTTCGCCACCGACGTGTCCATCTTTGCGCTGAACCTTGCCACGGCTATGGGTCTGGCCCTGGCCATCGACTACACCCTGCTCATCATCAGCCGCTACCGTGATGAACTGGCCAGCGTCCCGGAGCGCGACGGGTATCCCAGCAGCGCTGATCGCGCCGAGGCCCTCAAGCGCACCATCACCACCGCCGGACGCACCGTTATCTTCTCGGCCACCACGGTCGCGCTGTCGATGGCGGCGATGGTGCTGTTCCCGATGCACTTCCTCAAGTCGTTCGCCTACGCCGGGGTGGCCACCGTCGCGTTCGCGGCCGCCGCCGCGGTGATCGTGACGCCCGCGGCATTGGTGCTGCTCGGCGATCGAGTCGACTCACTCGACGTTCGCCGGCTCGCCCGCCGGATCATGCACAAGTCCGAACCTGCGCCGATCCCCGTCGAACAGCGGTTCTGGTACCGCTGCGCAAAGGCCGTCATGCGCCGAGCGCTTCCGCTCGGTTTGGCGGTGGTCATCCTGTTGCTCGCGCTCGGCGCTCCGTTTCTCAACGTGCGGTGGGGATTCCCCGACGACCGGGTACTGCCGCAGTCAGCATCGGCGCACCAGGTTGGCGATATGCTGCGCCGCGACTTCGCCGACAACTCCAACACTGCCGTCACCATCGTGGTTCCCGACAGCCAAGGCTTAACCCCGGCCGATATGTCCGCCTACGCCGCCAAACTGTCCCGGGTCTCCGATGTTCCCGCGGTGTCCGCCCCAACCGGAACATTTGTCGACGGGGTTCGCGCCGGACCGCCTTCCGCGCCAGCCGGCGAGAGCCAGGGCAGCGCCTTCCTCACCGTCAGCAGCACCGCACCGCTGTTCTCCGACGCCTCCACAGCTCAGCTCGATCGGCTGCACGCCGTCGGCGGTCCCGGCGGACGGTCGGTCCAGATGACCGGCACCGCCCAAATAAACAGCGACAGCGTGGAGGCCATTACGACCAAGTTGCCGCTGGTGCTGGGGGTCATCGGCGTCATCATGTTTGCATTGTTGTTCTTGCTGACCGGAAGCGTCGTCGTGCCGTTGAAAGCGTTGGTGCTTAACATTTTATCGCTCACTGCCGCATTCGGCGCGCTGGTGTGGATCTTTCAGGACGGGAATCTGTCCGGGTTCGGGACGACGCCGACTGGCACCCTCGTGGCGAACATGCCGGTGCTGCTTTTCTGCATCGCGTTCGGGTTATCGATGGACTACGAGGTATTTCTCGTGGCGCGTATCCGCGAATTCTGGCTGAAGCTGCGGGCAACCGGCGGCGGCCGCACCGCCGATAGTCAGCGCGACAACGAGGAATCAGTGGCCCTGGGCATCGCCTACACCGGCCGAGTCATCACTGCCGCCGCGCTCATCATGTCTATCTCATTCGCGGCATTGATCGCGTCCAACGTGTCGTTCATGCGGATGTTCGGCCTCGGGCTGACGCTGGCCGTGCTTGTGGACGCCACCCTTGTCCGAATGGTTCTGGTACCTGCGTTCATGCGTCTCATGGGAGAATCGAACTGGTGGGCGCCGCACTGGCTCAAACGGGTTCATGACCGCCTCGGCTTCACCGAGGCGCCGAACGCTCAACCACCAATGGCGCAGGAACGGAGCCTATCCCATGACGATCAATAGGCCTATCAGTGTCATCGCCGGTGTCCAGGGCGCGCTGCCGCCCCATCGCTACACCCAGCAACAGATCACCGAGGCCTTCCTGGACGTCCCGGCATTTGCCGGTTTCGGCGAAGTCGTACGCGGACTGCATGAGCACTCCAAAGTGGACAGCCGCCACCTGGTACTTCCGATCGAAAGCTACCCGCCCCTAAATGACTTCGGCGATGCCAATGACATCTATATTGAGCATGCTTTGGACCTGGCGTGCGAATCGCTGACAGCTGCGCTCGACGAATCAGGTTTGTGTCCAACCGATCTCGATATGATCATGACGACCACCGTCACCGGTATCGCGGTGCCGTCCCTTGACGCGCGCATCATAGGCCGGTTGGGGCTGCGGCCCGACGTACGCCGGATGCCGCTGTTCGGCCTGGGCTGTGTGGCTGGTGCAGCCGGTATCGCCCGCATGCACGACTACCTGGCCGGCGCACCCGATCACGTCGCCGCTTTGGTGTCGGTGGAACTGTGTTCGCTGACCTACCCGGCCGTCGAGCCGACGCTCGCCAGCCTGGTCGGCAGCGCCCTGTTCGGCGACGGCGCCGCGGCGGTGATCGCCGTGGGCGAGAACCGCGCCGACAAGGTCGACGCGACCGGACCTGATGTGCTCGACTCTCTGAGCAGGATGTATCCCGAGTCTCTGGACACCATGGGCTGGAAAGTCGGCCAGAAAGGTTTCCAGCTCGTCCTCTCACCAAATCTGCCCGAGCTCATCGACCGCTACCTGGCCGACGACGTGAACGGTTTCCTCGGCGATCATGAACTCACCGTCCCCGACATCCAGACGTGGGTGTCACACCCCGGAGGCCCCAAAGTTATTGAGGCGATTACCGCCACGCTTGAACTGGCCGACGACGCCCTCGAGTTGACCTGGCGCTCGCTGGCCGAAGTGGGCAACCTGTCCTCGTCGTCGGTCCTGCACGTGCTGCGCGACACCCTTGCCGAGAAGCCCGCCGCTGGAACACCAGGGCTGCTGATGGCGATGGGGCCCGGCTTCTGCAGCGAGCTCGTGCTGCTTCGTTGGCGCTGAAAATGCTCGCCTACACCCTGCTGATCGCCGCGGTCGCCGTCGAACGCGTCGCAGAACTTGTGGTTTCCCAGAGGAATCTGAAGTGGAGTAGAGCACGCGGAGGTGTCGAGTTCGGCGCCGGACATTACCCGGTGATGGTGTTGCTGCACACTGCGCTGCTGGCAGGTTGCCTGTTGGAAGCCGGTCACCGCGAGTTCATTCCGGCACTGGGCTGGCCGATGCTCGCCGTGGTGATCGCCGCTCAGCTGCTGCGCTGGTGGTGTATCGCCACGCTGGGCCAGCAGTGGAACACCCGCGTGGTC
>JBMYXJ010000294.1:0-4331 GCA_049608285.1 Mycobacterium sp.
GGTCACGAACGTGACGCCCTGGGTCCAGTTGCGGAACTCCAGGTTCTTCTCAATGCCGGTGTGCAGATAGCCTATCCCGCAACGCGCTTCGACTATGGTCTCACCCTCGATTTCGAGGATGAGACGCAACACACCGTGTGTCGAGGGGTGCTGGGGCCCCATGTTGACCACGATGCGCTCTCCGGCGTGTTCGCTGGCGTTCTGTCGTGCCGCGGTGACGACCTCGTCCCAATCCTGGCCGCCGACGACGACCACCCGCTCCGGCGGGCGTTGCGATGTGGTCATTAGTTGTATGCCCGCCGCTCGTCGGGTGGGGGTATCTCGGCACCGTGGTACTCCACCGGAATTCCGCCAAGCGGGTAGTCCTTGCGCTGGGGGTGTCCCACCCAGTCGTCAGGCATCTCGATGCGCGTCAGGGAAGGGTGTCCATCGAAGACGATGCCGAAGAAGTCATAGGTCTCGCGTTCGTGCCAGTCGGTGGTCGGGTATACCCGGAACAACGATGGAATGTGGGGGTCGGCGTCGGGTGCGGCGACTTCGATGCAGATGCGGCGGTTGTGCGTGATCGACATCAGCGGATACACAGCATGCAGCTCACGGCCGGCGTCTCCGGGGTAGTGCACGCCGCTGACGCCGAGGCACAACTCGAAACGCAGGCCGGGGTCATTGCGCAATGCCTGCGCCACGGTAGGCAGCTGCGCGCGACTAACCTCGATCGTGAGTTGGTCGCGGTGCACCACGACACGCTCGATCGCTGCGGCGAACGTCTCTTCGCCGAGGGCGGCGGCCAATGTGTCGACGATGTCGTCGAAGTAACCACCGTAGGGTCTTGGCGAGCTGCCGGGCAGCTCAACCGCGCGTACGAGGCGGCCGTAACCCGAGGTGTCGCCGCTGCCCTCGGCGCCGAACATGCCGCGGCGCACAGCGATGAACTCGGACGACTCGTCGCCGTTGCCGTCTGTTGGACCCGCGCCGTTCGTTGGACCCGCGGCGTCTGTTGGACCCGTGCGGTCTGTTGGACCTGTCACCGCAGCAGACCCTTCAACTCGATGGTCGGTCGCACTGCCAGCGCGGCCTGTTCGGCCTCCCGGACGGCCTCCTCACGGTTCACGCCGAGAGGCATCTGCTGAATCTTGTCGTGCAGTTTGAGGATTGCATGCAAGAGCATTTCCGGGCGCGGCGGACACCCGGGCAGGTAGATGTCGACCGGAACGACGTGGTCGACACCCTGCACGACCGCGTAGTTGTTGAACATCCCGCCCGAGGATGCGCAGACGCCCATTGCCAGAACCCATTTCGGTTCGGCCATCTGGTCGTAGACCTGGCGCAGTACCGGCGCCATCTTCTGGCTGACCCGGCCCGCGACGATCATCAGATCCGCCTGGCGCGGCGTCGCCGAGAAGCGCTCCATACCAAAGCGGGAGATGTCGAATCGGGGCCCAGCGGTGGCCATCATCTCGATCGCGCAGCATGCCAGCCCGAAGGTTGCCGGCCACAGCGATCCCTTACGGGCATAACCCGCTACCTTCTCAACGGTGGACAGCAGGATGCCCCCCGGTAGCCGCTCCTCTAGTCCCATACCAGGCCTCCCCGCCGCCATTCGTACGCGTAGGCCACCGTGACGTTGAACAAGAAGAGGGCTACCGCGACGACTCCGAAGGCGCCCAGACTGTCGAAAGCTACCGCCCACGGATAGAGGAAGACAATCTCGATGTCGAACACGATGAACAGCATCGCAGTCAGGTAGTACCTGACCGGGAACCGCTGTCCGGTGGCGGCCGCAGCGGGGTTGGACGCATTCAGCGGCTCGATCCCGCACTCGTAGGCTTCGAGCTTGGCTCGGTTGTAGCGCCTCGGCCCGATCAGCAGGGCGATCCCGACTGAACCGACCGCGAATGCGGCAGCGATCGCCCCAAGCACCAGTATCGGTGTGTAGAGATTCATGCTGAGCAGGCGCTCCTTGGGGGCTGTCGCTGTGAGCTGCCCCATAGCCTAGCCCGTTTTCGATTCAAGCCAAATTCATTGATTAGCATGACTATGGACATGATCGCGCCATCTCGTGGTGCCTCAAAAACATAAGTACGACAAGGTATTTCGCGATCCAACATGCTAGATAGCGGTACGCAGCAGCGAGGCTACCGCATCGCCCAACCGGATCGGGTCGATCGGATGAGGCACAGCGGCTTCCGCACGGGACCATCTGGCCAGCCAGGCGTCATCGGGGCGCCCGGTCAGGACCAGCACCGGCGGGCAGTCCTCGACCTCGTCTTTGAGCTGTTTGGCGATCCCCATTCCACCGACCGGGGCTGCCTCACCGTCGAGGATCGCCAGATCGAAGCCGCCGGCATCCATCTGCCTGACCACCATGGCGCCGGTCGCGACCTCGACGTAGGTCAGCTCTGGGAGCTCGGGGTGCACCCGCTTGCCCAATGCGAGCTGGACCTGCTCCCTTGTCCGCGGGTTGTCGCTGTAGACCAGGATCCGCAGTTGGGCGGGCGTGCGCGATGACATCGGCGAACGTATCGGCGAAGGCATCGGGGAAGGCACAGCCATGAGCGCGATGGTAGTCTGGCGTCATTCCGGCGTCACAGGTGAGCCCGCATTGTCAGCCCCGCCGGTCGCCGTCAGCCCGGCCGGTCGCCGTCAGCCCGGCCGGTCGCCGTCAGCCCCGCCGTGGGAGATTGGTCAGCAGCATCCGGGCTGCGAGCTCTATCGCTTGCCGGGCCTGAAGGCCTTTTGCAGTCAGTGCCGCTGACGGTAATGCGGGCATGTTTGCTACTAGCCCAGGATTCGGTCGCCGGCGCGGAGCAATGCGCTGGGAAGTTCATGTCCCACGGCGTTCTGCGCGACACGAGCGGCGGCGATTGCCGCCTGTAAGTCGACGTCGACATGAATTCCGCTGTCCCGTAGGAGATATACGAGATCTTCGATAGCAATGTTGCCACTCGCGCCGGGGGCGAACGGGCATCCGCCAAGCCCGCCCACAGATGCGTCCAACCGGGTGACCCCGGTGCTCACGGCTGCGTAGGCGCTGGCCAAACCGGTCCCGCGGGTGTTGTGGAAGTGCGCGCCGAGTGGAATGTCGCCGACTCGGGGTCGGAGCTGGGAAATCAGGTCAGTGACCCGACGTGGGGTGGTAGTGCCGATGGTGTCGGCGATAGCGAGCCGGTCGGCGCCGGAGTCGGTCGCTGCGGTAGCGATGTCGAGGACCCGTTGCGGTGCGGTGGGGCCGTCGAACGGGCAGTCCCAAGCGGTGGCGACGATCACCTCGACAGTGACTCCGCTGTCGTGGGCGATCGCGACGATGTCGGCGATCTGTTCGGTGGCCTCGGCCGACGAGCGGCCCACGTTGGCCCGGCTGTGCCCGTCAGAGGCAGACACTACATATTCAATCGAGCCCAATTTTGCGGCGATTGCGCGCTTGGCGCCGTTGGCGCTGGCGACCAATGCGGAGAACTCGATGCCGGGGAAATCATCGAGCTCAGCAGCGAGTTCAGCGGCATCGGCGAGCGCGGGCACCTTCGACGGTGAGACGAAGGCCGTCGCCTCCATCTCCCGTACTCCTGTGGCGGCAATAGCGGCGAGCAGGTCAAGCTTGGCGCCTAACGGAATCGGGTCTTCAATCTGCAGACCATCGCGTAGAGATACATCGCGAATGTCGACATGGCCGGGTAAGTCGGTCACATCACGCCTTCCGATCGCAGCGCCTCGACTTCGGCCTCGGTCTTGCCGAGCAGGCCGAGGTAGATCTCGTCGTTGTGTTGGCCCGGCCTCACCGAGCTAGCAATCCGAATGGTTCCCGGGGTCTCTGATAGCACAGGAACCACGCCGGGGCCCTTCACGTTTCGTCCGATACGTTCGTCCCAGTGATCGGCGATCATGCCGCGGGCATGCAGCTGCGGATCTTCAACGACGTCGGCGACCGTGCTGATCGGTCCGCTGATCACCCCAGCTTGCGAGAGGATCGCGATGATGTCGGCGGGCTGACGATCGGCGGCCCATGACCCGATGATCGTATCGAGCTCGTCTTGATTGCGGCCCCGCGCACCGTGATCGCAGAACCGCTCATCGGTCGAAAGTTCGGGACGGTCCATCGCCTCGCACAACCTCCGGAAGACGGTGTCCTGGTTTGCTGCAATCACCACCCAACTGCCGTCTGCGGTTGGGTAGATGTTCGATGGGGCGATGCCCTCCAGCCGGGTGCCCGACGGTCCTCGGACGACGCCGCCGACGTCGTAGTCTGGGATCGTGGATTCCTGTACTGCCAAGCATGATTCGGTGAGTGCCGCATCGACCACCTGGCCTTCGCCGGTTACTGTGCGGCGGTACAA
>JBMYXJ010000295.1:0-2741 GCA_049608285.1 Mycobacterium sp.
AATACATCTACTTTCTACAAACACATTTAATCTTTATTACAGGGTGAATCATGCGTCGCTTTCTTGTTGCCGGCAACTGGAAGATGAACCTCAACCATTTCGAGGCGATTGCGCTGGCGCAGAAGATCGCTTTCTCGTTGCCGGACAAGTACTTCGACAAAGTGGACGTCACCGTGATCCCGCCATTCACCGATCTGCGGAGCGTGCAAACACTTGTGGACGGAGACAAACTGCGGCTCACTTACGGCGCGCAGGACCTGTCTCGGCACGACTCGGGTGCCTACACCGGCGAGATCAGCGGGGCGTTCCTGGCGAAACTCGGTTGCACCTTCGTCGTCGTGGGCCACTCAGAGCGTCGCACCTACCATGGCGAGGACGACGCCCTCGTTGCTGCGAAAGCTCTCGCCGCGTTCAAACATGAGCTCATCCCGATCATTTGCATAGGGGAGCACCTCGATGTCCGCGAGGCCGGTAACCATGTCGAGTACAACGTCAACCAACTGCGCGGCTCACTGGGGGGGCTGTCTGCTGAACAGATCGGCCGGTCGGTAATCGCCTACGAACCGGTTTGGGCGATCGGTACCGGTCGCGTTGCCAGTGCGGCCGATGCGCAGGAGGTCTGCGGCGCCATCCGCACGGAATTAGCTGAGCTAGCATCCGCGGATCTCGCCGACGGGGTGCGGGTGCTCTACGGGGGATCGGTCAACGCCAAGAACATCGGCGAGATCGCAGGTCAGCCCGACGTCGACGGTGCCTTGGTGGGCGGCGCGTCGCTGGACGCGGAACAGTTCGCCACGTTGTCGGCGATCGCCGCAGGCGGGCCGCTGCCCTGAGTGCGACCGGCCCCGGCCACAACCTGTAGTCTGACGGCCATGCATTTGGCCCTGCAGATTACCCTGGTCGTGACCAGCTTGTTGGTTGTGCTCCTGGTGCTGCTGCACCGCGCTAAGGGGGGCGGATTGTCCAGCCTGTTCGGTGGCGGCGTGCAGTCCAGCTTGTCCGGATCCACCGTGGTGGAAAAGAACCTGGACCGGTTGACGTTATTCATCACCGGCATCTGGGTCGTGTGCATCGTCGGTATGGCGCTGTCGATCAAGTACGGCGTCTAATCAAGTACGGCGTCTAACTGACCTGCGGGAACCAGCGTCCTTCGTAAACCGTTCCCAGCACCGCGATCTCGTGCAGCCGCGCCGGTTCGACGGCATAAGGGTCCTCGCTGAGCACTGTGAAGTTGGCCAGCTTTCCCGCCGCGATGCTGCCAAGCTCATCTTCCATCCGCCACGAGTAGGCGGCCTCGATGGTGACCGCCGCAAGCGCCTCGTGCACCGAGATGCGCTGCTCAGGGCCGGCAACACGGCCGCTGGGCGTGAGCCGGTTGACTCCGCACCAGGCCAGGGTCAGGGGTGCGGCCGGGCCCATCGGCAGGTCGGAATGAAACGAGAGCGGGATACCGCGCCTGAGCACCGACGCAGAGCGCACCATGGCGTCGGCACGCGCCTGACCGAGGCCATGCGCTGCGTACTTGTCGGCGAAGCCGACGGGGTAGTAGGGGTTCGCCGAGACGATCGCACCCAGTGCTGCAATGCGGTCAATCTGATCCTCGGTCGAATTGGCGAAATGCACGATGACAGTTCGGTGATCGGTGCGCGGGTGATCGGCCATGCACCCTTCGACGGTGTCGAGCACCAGATCCAGTGCAGCGTCACCGTTGACGTGGATGTGTAACTGCCAGCCCGCATTCCAATAGACCCGGGCAAACGACCGGAAGGTGTCCGGCTGCATCATCCACTCGCCGTGATGGCACAGATCGGGGTGGCCGTCGTCATCGAGGTAGGGATCGCGCATCTGCATCAACTGGCTGATGATGGCGCCGTCGGCGAACAACTTCACCTGCTTGGGCAGCAGCCGGACCTTGCCCACAGCGGCGCGGGCGACCTGACTCTCGGCGTCGGCAACCGCATCCGCGGGATCCATCCCAGAGTCGGCCTGACTGCGCGCATCGACGAGGAACGTCGAGGTCATCGGTGCGTCGGGGGCACCGAGGATGTCCTGGTAGAGCTGCCACGGCTCGAGGTCCCACATGATGCCGGGCTCATTGAACGCGGTGACCCCGTTGCGACGCAGGTAGGCGACCATCTGGCGCAGGCCCGCGGCGATCCGGTCGTTGGTCAGGAAGTGCGGCGATAGTGCAGGCAACAGCAGGTTCATACCGGACTCCCACCAGTGCCCAGCATCGACATCGACCATTGCACTGGCGGGCCCTTGATCGGCCATCGCGTTGGCAGTGATGCCCAGCAACTCGATGGCCGCGGAGTTCAGGAACCATTCGTGGCAGCTGCGCTGCCAGACGGCGATCGGGCGGGTCCTGCTGACCTCGTCGAGAACGCGGCGGTCAAGGTGCCCGTGCCAGAGCCGATGGTAACCCCAGGTGAACAGCCAATCGTCGCCCCCGGCAATCGCCCGCTCGGCATCGCGCAGACGTTGTCGATACTCGTCCTCGGTGGTCGCGGCCGGGCACATTCGCCCAGGAAGGTCCCAGTCCTCGGTGGCGATGACCGCGGTGATCAGCGTGCTTGCACCCAACACCGGATGCAGGTGCTGGTCGATCAGCCCAGGCAGGACCACCGCCTCGGCAAAGGTGGTATCCACCCGCACCTCTGAGCTCGACGCCAACCGGCTGAAGTCGCCGACCGCGGCGATGCGGTCGCCCGCGACCAGAACAGCCGTCGCGAAGGGACGGC
>JBMYXJ010000295.1:2751-4327 GCA_049608285.1 Mycobacterium sp.
GAATCCATGGTGATCACGCTGCGGGCGGGGTAGAGCGTGGCGGGGGCGGTCACGGTGCAATCCTGCCCGATACACATGCCCCGTTCTGCGGTTCAGTTGGTCGCACCCGATAATCAAACGATGGCTCATGCATCTGGTGTCCCCGATACCGGCCTCGAACCTGTGGGAGCCGTGCGGCGAACCCAGGTGGGCCGGGAGGCCACCGAACCGATGCGGGAGGACATTCGCCTGCTCGGCGCGATCCTCGGCGAGACCGTGCGTGAACAGAACGGCGATGCGGTGTTCGAGCTGGTTGAACGCGCGCGCGTCGAGTCATTCCGGGTGCGCCGGTCAGAGATCGACCGCGCCGACTTGGCCGAATTGTTCGACGGCATCGACGTGCATCGGGCAATCCCCGTGATCCGGGCGTTCACCCACTTCGCGCTGCTGGCCAATGTCGCCGAGGATATCCACCGAGAGCGCCGCAGGGCTATCCATGAGGCCGCTGGTGGCCCACCGCCGAACAGCAGTCTGGCCGCCACTTACCTGAAACTCGAAACCGCAGACCTGGATTCGGACACCGTCGCCGATGCCCTCGTCGGCGCGCTGGTCTCTCCGGTGATCACCGCGCATCCCACCGAGACCCGGCGACGCACGGTATTCGACACCCAGCACCGGATCACCGAGTTGATGCGTCTGCGTCTACATGGCCACCACAAGACCGAGGACGGCCGAGAGGTCGAGCAGGAGTTACGCCGTCACATCCTGACGTTGTGGCAGACCGCTTTGATCCGGCTGTCCCGGCTGAAAATCCAGGACGAGATCGAGACGGGCCTGCGGTACTACCCGGCGGCGTTCTTCGAGGTGATTCCGCGCGTCAACGCCGAGGTTCGGGCGGCCCTGCAGGCGCGCTGGCCGGAAGCAGGCGAAGTGTCCACCCCGCAATCTGGGGGTTCACCAGAATGCGGAGGATTGTTGGAGGAGCCGATCCTGCGGCCGGGATCGTGGATCGGCGGCGACCGCGACGGCAACCCCAATGTGACCGCCGACGTCGTCCGACTGGCCACCGGCAGCGCCGCATACACCGCGTTCACCCACTACTTCGTCGAGCTCACCTCGCTCGAAGAGGAGTTGTCGATGTCACTGCGGCTGGTGCACATCAGTGAGGAGCTGGCGGGGCTGGCCCAAGCATGTGATGAACCCGCATGCGCCGACGAGCCCTACCGCCAGGCGCTGCGGGTGATCCACGCCCGGCTGACGGCTACCGCGGAGCAGATCCTCGACCGGCAGCCTGAACACGAACTCGACCTCGGTATGCAGCCCTACGCGACCCCGGGCGAACTGCTCGCCGACCTTGATGCCGTCGATGCCTCCCTGCGCGCCAACGGAAGTGCGACGCTGGCCGACGACAGGCTGGCACGGCTACGAGAAGCTGTGCGCGTCTTCGGGTTTCACCTGTCCGGGCTGGATCTGCGGCAGAACTCTGACGTCCATGAAGAGGTGGTGGCCGAGCTCTTGGCCTGGGCCGGGGTGCATGCCGACTACGTCTCGCTGAGCGAACCGGAACGCGTCGCGCTGCTGGCCGGCGAGCTGGCCA
>JBMYXJ010000296.1:0-4059 GCA_049608285.1 Mycobacterium sp.
CGCGGCACCGATCGCCGGCCACCACGGACTTGCGGTGAACACCGATGACGAGCTCATTGAGTCAGTGAATATCTTTGAGGGGCAGAGGGTATCGCCGGGAGACGGCGCCCTCAGCGACCCCCGCAACTGGTGGCACCTGCGTAATCCGCGGATCCCGTCCTGGGGAGAGCCATACGCGCAGATCGCCGCGAGGATGAGGCGTGCGCTGGGTCGCGCCCGTGTTGATGCTTCCGGGCATGAGGCGGTGTGCGTGAGCCACCAACTTCCCGTCGAGACGCTGCGTCGGTCGATGACCGACAAACAATTGCACCACTTCCCGACCAAGCGCATGTGCAACCTTGCCTCAGTCACGTCTTTCTACTTCCACGGAGATCTCTGCGTGGGCTGGGGGTATGCGGAGTTGGCCGGGCAGTGACACCGCCGATGAACTCGGAGCGCGTGCTGCTGGCGGTGTGCGCAGCTCTGGGAATGGCGGTGATCCTCACCGGATGCTCGACCGGCAGCGATGCGGTCGCTCAAGGCGGCACGTTCGAATTCGTCGCCCCGGGCGGCAAGACCGCCATCTTCTACGACCCGCCGGCGGACCGAGGTCGACCCGGACCGGTCGAAGGTCCGGACCTGATGGATACCGACAAGACGATTTCGCTAGAAGACTTCGACGGTCAGGTCGTGGTGATCAATGTCTGGGGGCAGTGGTGCGCCCCGTGCCGCACCGAAATCTCCCAGCTGCAACAGGTATACGAGGCTACCCGTGACATGGGCGTCGCCTTCCTGGGGATCGACGTGCGGGACAACAACATCGATGCCCCCCGCGACTTCGTCATCGACCGTGGGGTGACATTCCCGTCGATCTATGACCCGGAAATGCGGACGATGATCGCGTTCGGGAGCCGCTACCCAACGACCGTCATCCCGTCGACGGTCGTCCTGGATCGTGAGCATCGGGTCGCCGCAGTGTTTCTGCGCGAACTGCTCGCCGAGGATCTACAACCTCTCGTTGTGCGGCTGGCAGCGGAGACCTCGGCGAGATGAGCATCGATGAGTTGACAGCCAGCGGTCCGCTACTGCTCGCCATGTCGGTCAGCATGCTCGCAGGCATGGTGTCGTTCGCCTCACCATGCGTGATTCCGTTGGTACCCGGCTACCTGTCCTATCTGGCCGCGGTGGTCGGAATCGACCAAGATCAGGCATCAGGTGCTGACGGGACCGTCTCTGTCGCGCTGCGCGGTGCGCGTCTTCGGGTGGCCGGAGCGGCGGCCCTGTTCGTCGCCGGCTTCACAGTGGTGTTCGTGCTCGGCACCGTTGCGGTGTTAGGAATGACAACCGCTCTGATCACTAATCAGCTCCTGCTGCAGCGCATCGGCGGCGTGATCACCATTCTGATGGGGTTGGTCTTCATCGGACTGATACCGGTGTTGCAGCGCGACACCCGGTTCACCCCGAGGCCGTTGACCACGCTGGCCGGTGCTCCGCTGCTGGGGGCGGTGTTCGCGCTCGGGTGGACGCCGTGCCTGGGGCCGACGCTCACCGGCGTGATCGCCGTCGCGTCGGCGACCGAGGGCAGCAACGTGGCCCGCGGCGTCGTGCTTGTGGTCTTCTACTGCCTCGGGCTGGGAATCCCGTTCGTATTGTTGGCTTTCGGCTCGGCCTGGGCTGTCGCCGGACTGGGCTGGCTGCGTCGCCATACCCGCACGATCCAGATCTTCGGCGGTCTCTTGCTGATCCTGGTGGGTGCGGCCTTGTTGACCGGATTGTGGAACGATTTCGTGTCCTGGATTCGCGATGCGTTCGTCAGTGACGTGCGGCTGCCGATCTAATGCGTGCAGTGTCCGTCTTCGCCGCAGCGCGAAACACCTGGCGCACCTTGACCTCCATGGGGACCGCGCTCGTGTTGCTGTTCCTGCTCGCTCTTGCGGCGATACCCGGAGCGATGCTTCCGCAACGGAACCTCAACGAGGCGAAGGTCGCCCAGTACATCGCCATGCACCCGACCATCGGCCCGTGGCTGGACCGCTTGCAGGCGTTCGACGTCTTCTCCAGTTTCTGGTTCACCGCTATCTACGTATTGCTGTTCATCTCGTTGGTGGGCTGTCTGTCACCTCGACTGCTCGAACATTTCAGGAGCCTGCGCGCCACGCCGGTGGCCGCGCCGCGCAACCTGGGCCGGCTGCCCCGACATCACGTCGCCGAGGTACCAGACGGCGACGTTGCCGAGCTGGCCGCGGCCTTTGACGAACGGCTGCGCGGATGGCGCCGCGTCACCCGCCACAAGGACCATGGCACCGAAATATCAGCAGAGAAGGGCTATCTGCGTGAGTTCGGCAATATCGTCTTCCACTTTTCGCTACTCGGTCTCCTGGTCGCGATCGCCGCCGGAAAGTTGTTCAGCTACGAGGGCAATGTCATCGTCATCGCCGACGGTGGACCCGGATTCTGTTCGGCGTCACCGGCCGCGTTCGACTCCTTCCGGGCGGGCAACACCGTCGACGGAACATCGCTGCATCCGATTTGCGTGCGGGTCAACGACTTCGACGCAACTTACCTTCCCACGGGGCAGGCGGTGTCCTTTCGAGCAGGCATCGAATACCAGGCCGGCGACCATCTCCAGACCGGGTCCTGGCAGCCCTACCTACTGAAGGTCAACGAGCCCTTGCGGATCGGCGGCGATCGGGTCTACCTGCAAGGTCACGGCTATGCGCCCACGTTCACGGTGACATTCCCGGATGGGCAGACCCGCACCCAGACGCTGCAGTGGCGGCCTGACGACCAGATCACGCTGCTGTCCTCAGGCGCGATGCGGTTTGACCCGCCCGGTGGTACCTATGCCGACGAGCGGGAACGACGTAGGAACCAAATCGCGATTCAGGGGTTGTTTGCACCGACTGGACAGCTCGACGGCACGCTGCTGTCCTCCAGCTTTCCCGCAATGAACGACCCGGCTGTGGCGATCGATGTGTACCAGGGCGATAGTGGTCTGGACACCGGGCGGCCGCAGTCGCTGTTCTCCCTGGATCCCCGCATGATCGACCAAGGTCGGCTGACGAAAGTCGCACGCGTGAATCTGCGCGCCGGCGAAGACACTCGCCTAGACGACGGTACCGTCGTCCGGTTTGACGGTGCCGAGCCTTTCGTGAACCTCCAGGTGTCACACGACCCGGCCCAGGTCTGGGTGTTGGTATTCGCGATGACGATGATGGCTGGACTGCTGGTGTCGCTGATCGTGCGGCGTCGGCGCCTCTGGTTGCGGTTGTCGGCCGACCCTGCAGGTACGGTGAATGTCGAGTTGGGCGGCTTGGCCCGCACTGACAATTCGGGGTGGGGCGAGGAGTTCGAGCGACTGACGGCGCGGTTGTTCGCCGGAATACAGACCTCTGGCGCCGTAGCGGATCGCAGCGAAGAGGAGAAGGCAGATCGGGTATGAACACCATCGACATCGGGCTGGCCCGCTATTCGGACTGGGCGTTCACCTCCTCGGTGCTGGTGCTTGTCGGTGCGCTCCTGCTGCTCGCCGTCGAGCTGGCCTTCACCCGTAGCCGGAAGGTCGAGACCCGGGAGTTGGTGGGCACCGGAGCCGCTCCGGCGGCGACATTGGGCACCGGAGCCGCCCCGGCGGCATCACGCTCGGGGGTATCGGGGAACAGCGCGACCCCCGGTGTCGTCCGCGATGCCCCGCGGCGCCCGTTCGACGAGCGCGTAGGAGCGGCCGGGGTCGCGCTGGTCTACGTCGGCGCCGCAATGTTGCTCGGGTGCATCGTGTTGCGCGGTCTGTCCACCTCACGGGTGCCGTGGGGCAACATGTACGAGTTCATCAACCTGACCAGTTTCTTCGGCCTGGTGGCCGCTGCTGTGGTGCTACGCAGGCCGCAGTACCGGCCGCTGTGGGTGTTCGTGCTCGTCCCGGTGTTGATCCTGCTCACCGTCTCGGGGAGGTGGCTGTATTCACACGCCGCGCCGGTGATGCCCGCGGCGTTGGCGAGGACCGCACCCAGGACCACATAGGAGAGTTGACTGATAGTCGAATAGGCCAGCCGTCTCTTGAGGTTGTCCTGATACAGCGCC
>JBMYXJ010000296.1:4069-4325 GCA_049608285.1 Mycobacterium sp.
GTCGCAACGACGCCCTAGCGCGCGTGGTGCAGAAACTTCCGAGCGGCCAGATTCTCGACAGGATCGCTTACCGCACAACAATTTTTGCGTTCCCGGTGTTCGGCTTCGGCGTCATCTTCGGCGCCATCTGGGCCGAGGAGGCCTGGGGTCGCTACTGGGGTTGGGATCCGAAGGAGACGGTGTCGTTCATCGCATGGGTCATCTACGCCGCCTACCTACATGCCCGGTCGACCGCAGGCTGGCGGGACCGGAAAGC
>JBMYXJ010000297.1:0-4321 GCA_049608285.1 Mycobacterium sp.
AAGGAGCTGGACATCGTCGCCGCGGCGGCGCGGGCCGTGGATCTCTTCGGGCCTGAAGCCGTGCCGAACTACATCATCTCGATGTGCAAGTCAGTCTCCGACATGCTCGAAGCTGCGCTGTTACTCAAAGAGGCTGGACTGCTGGATGCGTCGGCGGAAAATCCCCGTGCACCTGTGGGGGTCGTTCCGTTGTTCGAGACCATCGACGACCTTCAGCGTGGAGCCGCGATTCTTGAGGAGGCGCTCGACCTTCCGTTGTACCGTGCGCTCGTCGCCGCGCGCGGTGACAGCCAGGAGGTCATGCTCGGCTACTCGGATTCCAACAAAGACGGTGGGTACCTGGCTGCGAACTGGGCGTTGTACCGAGCCGAGCTCGACCTGGTCGAGTCGGCCCGCAAAACCGGAATCCGGCTGAGGCTGTTCCACGGCCGCGGGGGCACGGTAGGCCGTGGTGGCGGTCCGAGCTACGACGCGATTCTCGCGCAACCTCCCGGCGCGGTGCAGGGATCACTGCGGATCACCGAGCAGGGTGAGGTGATCGCCGCGAAGTACGCCGAGCCCAGGATCGCCCATCGCAACCTTGAGACGCTGCTGGCCGCCACGCTGGAAGCGACGCTACTCGACACTGAAGGTTTGGGGGGGTTGTCCGAATCGGCCTACGAGGTACTCGACGAGCTGGCTGTGCGCGCGCAGCGGGCGTACGCCGAACTCGTCCACGAGACGCCGGGATTCGTCGAATACTTCAAATCCTCGACGCCCGTCAGCGAGATCGGGGCGCTGAACATCGGTAGCCGCCCGGCGTCGCGCAAGCCGACCACCTCGATCTCTGATCTGCGAGCGATTCCGTGGGTGCTGGCGTGGAGCCAGTCGCGGGTGATGTTGCCGGGCTGGTACGGCACGGGCAGTGCATTCGAGCAATGGATCGCCGAGGGCCCCGAAACGAAGGAAGCCCGGCTGGGCGTGCTGCAGGACCTTTACCGGCGCTGGCCCTTCTTCGCGACTGTGTTGTCGAATATGGCGCAGGTGCTGGCCAAGTCCGACCTGGGTTTGGCTGCGCGCTATGCCGAGTTGGTCGAGGACGAGGAGTTGCGCCGGCGGGTGTTCGACAAGATTGCAGACGAGCACGAACGCACGATCCGCATGCACAAACTCATCACCGGCCACGATGATCTACTGGCCGACAACCCGTCCTTGGCCAGGTCGGTGTTTAACCGGTTTCCGTACCTGGAGCCGTTGAACCATCTGCAGGTGGAGTTGTTGCGCCGTTACCGCGCCGGCGATGACGACGAACTCGTCCAGCGTGCGATCCTGTTGACCATGAGTGGATTGGCGACCGCACTACGCAACAGCGGGTAGCGCACGCCGGCGCGTTGCCTGCGGCGGATTCGGCGCACCAGGTGTGCGCAGCTACAGCCCGGTACTTTGGCGCAGCTTGTTGACGGCGCCTCGAATAGCGTGGTCGGTGGCGGTAAGCGGGGAAATCACCGACTCTCCGATGCCCACGATGCGTTCCACGCGGAGGACGATCCCCTCCATCCGGTCGACCACTCCATGCAGGACCGGCGCCAGCTCGTTGATGCTGCTGATGGTGTCGTTGAACCGTACGAGGGTCGCATCGAGGTTGCTCGTCGAGTTGTTGAGGTCGTTGAGGGTTTCGCTCAGGCTCTCGAGAATGGTGTCGACCTGATCGACGGTGACGTCGGCGTTCAGGGCTGCCTGTGCAAGCTTCCGGATCCGCTCACCGCCGGTACGGACTGGTGTTCTACCGCCTTTGTCTGCCATGTCGGCCAGTATGACGTGCACCGAAGGCCAGTCGGATATGTTCGCCTTGATGAGGTGGTCTAGCGCGGCGTCTCCCAGGATGTCAACGTGGGTATGAAGGTGGCGTTGTTCGCTACGTGCTTCAACGACATGATGTGGCCCGAAACCCCGAAAGCTGTTGTGCGGCTGCTGCGCCGGCTCGGATGCGAGGTGGATTTCCCGGTCGAGCAGACCTGTTGCGGGCAGATGTTCACCAATGCCGGATATCCCGATGCCGCTATACCGGCGGTCCGCAATTTCGCCGCTACCTTTGCCGGGTACGACGCCGTCGTCTCGCCGTCTGGTTCCTGCGTCAGCTCGGCACGACACCAGCATGCTGAGGTCGCGGCGCGCGCGGCAGATGTGCAGTTGCAGGCTGATGTCGAGGAGGTCGCGCCCACCGTCTATGAACTCTCCGAGTTTCTCGTCGACGTCCTCGGTGTCACCGACGTCGGTGCGTCCTTTCCGCATCGCGTCACCTACCACCCGACCTGTCATTCCCTGCGGATGTTGCGGGTAGGTGACCGCCCACTGCAACTTCTTGCTGCGGTGCGTGACATCGAGCTCGTCGAGTTGCCGGACGCAGAGCAATGCTGCGGGTTCGGTGGAGTCTTCGCGGTGAAGAACGCTGACACTTCGGTGGCAATGGGGTCTGACAAGGTCCGAGCAGCGTGTGACACCGGAGCAGAAGTGCTTGTTGCCAGCGATAATTCGTGTCTTTCACATATTGGTGGGCTGCTGTCTCGGCGGCGCAGCGCCATGCGTGTCATGCATCTGGCTGAGATTCTCGCTTGCACTGACGACGGTGTCCGGTGACCGGCAGTCATCACGTGGGAGTGACTCGCGCCTTCCTCGGTCTGCCGACGTTCCAGGCCGCGGCCAAGGCGGCTTTGGGGGATTCCGTGCTGCGGGCAAACCTCGCGCACGCCACCGGCACCATCCGTGAGAGGCGCGCGTCTGCCGTCGGCGAACTCGGAAACTGGGAGGATCTGCGGCTTGCTGCCGAGGCCATCAAGAACGCGGCGCTCAACCGTCTCGATGGACATCTGGAAGCCTTCGAGGCCAATGCGTCGGCGGCCGGAGCCACAGTGCACTGGGCCCGCGACGCGGAGGAAGCCAACCACATCGTCGTAGATCTGGTGCGGGCGCAAGGCGCCTCCGAGGTGGTCAAGGTCAAGTCGATGGTCACCCAGGAGATCGAGCTCAACGAGGCGCTATGCGCGGCCGGAATTCAGGCTTGGGAGACCGACTTGGCTGAGTTGATCGTTCAACTCGGCCACGACTGGCCCAGCCACATCCTGGTGCCGGCGATCCACCGAAACCGGGCTGAGGTGCGCGAGATCTTCCTACGGGAGATGGGCAAGGTCGGCCGGCCCGCACCCCCGGACCTGACCGATGACCCCGTACGGCTGGCTGAGGCGGCGAGGTTGCATCTGCGGGAGAAATTCCTGCGGGCCAAGGTGGCTGTGTCGGGCGCTAACTTCGCGATCGCGGACTCCGGCAGTCTGGTGGTGGTGGAATCGGAGGGCAACGGCCGGATGTGCCTCACCTTGCCCGAAACGTTGATCTCGGTGGTCGGCATCGAGAAGGTGCTGCCGTCATGGCGTGATCTTGAGGTGTTCCTGCAGGTCCTGCCTCGCAGCAGCACCGGTGAACGGGAGAATCCGTACACGTCGATATGGACCGGGCCCGGCTCGGGTGGAGATGGGCCGCGCAATGTTCACATTGTGCTGCTCGACAACGGCCGTACCGGGGTGCTTGCCGACACCAAGGGACGTGATGCACTGCGGTGCATCCGGTGTTCGGCGTGTCTGAACGTCTGCCCGGTGTATGAGCGGGCGGGCGGTCATTCCTACGGTTCGATCTACCCGGGCCCGATCGGCGCGGTGCTCACCCCCCAACTGCGCGGCATCACCAGCGACATCGACAAGTCCCTGCCGTTTGCATCGAGTTTGTGTGGGGCCTGCTTCGACGTGTGCCCGGTGCGTATCGACATTCCCTCGATGCTTGTGCATTTACGCACCCGCGTGGTTGATCAGAACCGCGGCGGGGCGCCCTCGGCTGAGCGGGTCGCGATGAAGGTAGCCAGCTGGACCCTCGCTGACCACCGTCGGTTGGGAGTGGTTGAGAAAGTGGCGACCAAGGTCGGGAAAGTGCTGCGCAGCAGACGAATCGGTGGAAGACAGGTGTTGGGTTGGCTGCCCTGGGCCTGGTCTCGAGCGCGGGATGCGCCAATGCCACCTGCGGAGTCGTTTCGTCAATGGTGGCAGCGCACCGACGGAGGTTTGCAGGACGGTGGATCATGAGCCAGGCGCGCGCAGAAATACTGGCGCGCATCCGTGGGGCATTGGCCGACCGGCCCGCGGTTCCCGATGTCGCGTGGACCTATGGGAGAGTCGTCGGCACCGGGGACCTCGACGCGGCGGAACGGTTTATCGAACGGGTAGCCGACTACCGTGCTCGCGTGGACCGAGTCGATCGTGAGGACAGCGCAGCCGCGATCGCCGCCGCGCTGCGGGAG
>JBMYXJ010000298.1:0-4317 GCA_049608285.1 Mycobacterium sp.
AAGAAAACCACGGCGTACGTCACCCAGACCACGGCGATCAACAGGTCGGCCGCACCGGAGAGCCCCGTGACCTGGGTGACCTGGGTGACGGTCTCCAGGGCTGCGATGACGTCCTCGAGTTGATGTTGATCGACCACCACGGTGATGAATGCCTTGAGCGGATAACCGAGATCGCGCGGCGACACGCAGCGGTCGATTGGGGCGAGCACCTTGTCTTGGTCCCATCGAGCCAGCCTCGCCTGCACCGTGTTGCGCGCTAGGGACAGCATGGCTGCCAATTGCACCCCGGTGGCCCGCGGAGCGTCGCATAGCGCCAGGAGCAGCCGAGCGTCTGTGCGGTCCAACCTCGTCATATCGCTCAGTATTGCACGACAAGCATGGCCGTATCTGTGCAATCTGCTCAAAATAAAACCATCTGCTTGCTCACTCTGCATACTGCTGCCACTCTGGAAGAAGCACTAAGCCCATGGGGCAAAATCAGAGGAGGTGAGCGCAGATGACCGATCTCGACGTCCGCCCACCGGAACAGGACCCCTACCTAAGCCCCTGCCAAAGCCAGTATGGCCGCCAGGAAAGCCCGTACGAACTCGGCGATCGGTACTGCCCCGGATCCGGTCCGGTCCTACTGACGGGGGTGCAGGCCATCGGCCGCGCCCTGGTCGAACAACACGAACGCGACGCGGGCGCCGGCCTGAAGGTGGCGACGTTTGTTTCGGGATATCAGGGCAGCCCCCTGGCTGGTGTCGACCGGATGCTAGCCGCTATGCCTGAGGTCCTGGATGCACATGACATCACCTTTGTGCCCGGTCTCAACGAGGAGCTGGCGGCTACCTCGGTGTGGGGTAGTCAAGCCACACTGCCAGCCGGCACACCGACACACGACGGAGTCGTGGGCATCTGGTACGGCAAGGGGCCCGGCCTGGACCGGGCCACAGACGCCCTACGGCACGCCAACATGTACGGCACCAACCCACGCGGCGGAATGCTCCTTCTGGTCGGCGACGACCCAGCCTCAAAGTCTTCCACGGTGCCTGCGGTCAGCGAGCGATCTTTGGCCGCACTCGGTATTCCGGTTCTCTTCCCGCGCAATGCTCGTGAGATCGTCACGATGACGATGCACGGTGTGGCTTTGTCACGGGCTTCGGGATGTGTGGTGGCGCTCAAGATTGTTGCCGACGTGGCCGACGGTGCTTGGTCCGTCGACGCCAGCGACGTCAATGTCGACGTCGTAGTTCCCGAAGTCCTCTGGCAGGGGAGGCCGTTCCGCTACCGCCAGCGGCCGATGGCGGCTCCGGCAGCCAGTCTCGATGCCGAAGCCGATCTGTACGGGCCCCGAGCTGAAGTCGTACGTGCCTACGGTGCTGCCAACAGTCTCGACGTCATCGAGCTCGACCCGCCGAACGCGACAACCGGAATTGCATCCACTGGAACAACTTTCGACTCCGTGCGGCAAGCCCTGGCCGATCTCGGCGCAGACGATTTCGCGCTGTACCATGCCGGCATCAGGTTGTTGCGGATCGGTATGCCCACTCCATTGGGCCCCGACGGCGTCACGGCCTTCGCTGAAGGCCTCGAGGAGATCCTCGTTGTCGAGGACAAGACTGCGTTCGTCGAAACCCAGATGCGCGATATCCTCTACGGTCGGGAAGCTGCGCCGCGGATCATTGGTAAGAATGATGCCGCAGGGCGCCCGCTGATCCCCGCCGGCGGTGAGCTAACCGCAGGTCGTCTATTGGCGCCGCTGCGACGTGCGCTCGGGGAACGTCTGGAGCTCAAGAAGTCTCCGCCCCCAGCGATTTCACTGGAAGTTCTCCCCGCGCAACGCACCCCGTACTTCTGCAGCGGCTGCCCGCACAACCGCTCCACCGCCGTGCCCGAAGGATCCCTGGCAGGTGGTGGCATTGGCTGCCACACCATGGTGACGATATCGGGGCGCAAGGATAGCGCCGTTACCGGGCTTACCCAGATGGGAGGGGAAGGCAGCCAGTGGATCGGTCAAGCGCCGTTCACCGATATTCCCCACCTCTTCCAAAACATCGGCGATGGAACGTTCTTTCACTCCGGCCAGCTCGCAGTACAGGCCTGCGTTGCCGCGGGCGTCAACATCACCTACAAGCTGCTGTACAACGAGGTCGTGGCTATGACAGGCGCCCAGAATGCCGAGGGTGCGCTCTCGATCGCCACGTTGACTCACAAGTTGGTATCCGAGGGCGTCGGGCAGATCATCATCTGTGCCGATGAACCCAAGAGACACAACAGGCGTGAACTCGCAAAGGGCACCATCGTCTGGCACCGTGACCGCCTCGACGAGGCCCAGAAACGACTGCGCGGTGTCAAAGGTGTGACTGTGCTGATCTATGACCAGCACTGCGCCGCCGATGCGCGCCGGCAACGTAAACGCGGGACGCTGCCCACCCGAACCACTCGGGTGCTTATCAATGAAGCAGTCTGCGAAGGCTGCGGCGACTGCGGCGTCAAATCCAATTGCCTATCCGTGCAACCCGTTGACACCGAATTCGGACGTAAGACGCGGATCGACCAGAGCTCGTGCAACACCGACTACAGCTGCCTCGACGGCAACTGCCCATCCTTCGTGACGGTCGAAGTGCCACCAGCGCAAGCCAAGAGGCGCCGCAGTGCGAAGTCACCCACTCCGCGATCGGTGCCTACGCCCCCTGCGGTGCCCGACCCTGTCGTTGAGCCGGTGACCGCCACTCGCAACGTCTTCTTAGCCGGAATCGGCGGCACCGGCATCGTCACGGTAAACCAGGTGCTCGCCACGGCGGCTCTGCGCGCCGGCCACGACGTGGAAAGTCTGGATCAGATCGGCCTGAGTCAGAAGGCCGGTCCCGTTGTCTCACACCTGCGATTCGCCGCGGGCAAACTCGATCCTGCCAATCGGCTCACCCCCGGCAGCGCGGACTGCATCATGGCTTTCGATCTACTGGTTGGTACTGACACCAAGAATCTCGGGTACGGCGACCCCGCCAAGACAATCTCCGTTGCCTCGACGAGCAAGACGCCAACCGGTGACATGGTGTACGACAACACCGTCACCTACCCGGAGATGTCCTACCTGCAGAACCGGCTGGGCCAAGTGTCCCGTAGCCTCTACTCCTTCGATAGCGCATCTGCGGCCCAGCAGCTGTTCGGCAGTACCGCGGCCGCCAACTTCCTACTGGTCGGTGCGGCCTATCAGGCTGGGGCGCTGAGGATTCCAGCCAGTGCTATCGAGGAAGCCATCGAGATCAACGGCGTGGCCGTTGAGGCCAATAGGGCGGCGTTCGGTTGGGGGCGACTCGCCGTTGCCGACCCGCCCCGTTTCGACGAAGCCGTGTCCCTGCAGGCTCCCCGGAAGCTGACTCTGCCGCCTGCCGGCGTCCTCGAGGGCACCACTTTCTCCGGGCAGGTCGGTGATCTCATCGCGCGGCGCGCGGCCGAGCTGATCGGATTCCAAGGTGAGAAAGCCGCCCGCCGATACGTCACATTCCTGGAATCGATCTGGACCGCTGAGCGTGCGGTGGGCGAGCGCACTGAGTTCAGTGAGGCCGTCGCCAAGGGGCTCTACAAGTTCACCGCGTACAAAGACGAGTACGAGGTGGCGCGACTACTGACCGATCCGCAGTTCCTGTCTTATGTGAAATCCGAGATCCCGGCCGGCCAGAAGCTGACCTACAGGCTGCACCCGCCGGCGCTACGGGCGATGGGGCGCAAGAAGAAGATCGGCCTCGGCCCCCGAAGTCATGTGTTCCTTCGCATACTCGCAAGAGGAAAGTGGTTGCGCGGCACCAAGTTCGATCCGTTCGGACATACGCGGGTTCGCAGAATCGAACGCCAGCTGCTTGCCGAATATGTCGCGATTGTGACTCGGCTTGCCGCCGAGTTGGACTCCGCCAACTACGACCGGGCGCGACAGGTCGCTGGTCTGGCGGACCTAGTGCGGGGTTATGAGGAGGTCAAGCTCGCCAGCATTGAGGCCTACCACGCCCGGCTGGACGAGCTAGGAGTTCGCCGCTGACCGATGGCGCTGCTTCACCTGTTTGGTGATCCACTGGGCGGCGAGCTTGACCAATCCTGACTGCGGATATCGACTGTGGGCTTCGAGATCTTTTCCGCCCGAGCAGATTGGGTCGTTGGTGTTGCACAAATCGGCGGTGCGGGGACCGAAGTCGGGGCTCAGGGAGGTCAGTGGTCGGCCAAGTCGGGCCGACGGGTTGCCGAAGACGGCAACGGCCGCGATGTGGGGGACAACGGCGGCGGGCAGGGGCTCGGTATAGCCGAGTCCCGCGATCGGTGAGGTGGTGACGACGTCGATGA
>JBMYXJ010000299.1:0-1799 GCA_049608285.1 Mycobacterium sp.
ACGGCGTAGACGGCGAAGCGCACATGCTCATGCAGGGGGTAGGCCACGGGTATCCACCGTTCGGCCACGATGTGCAGCAGGAGCATGGCCAACACGACGCTCTTGGCGAGAAACGCTCTACCGGTGGGGTTGTCGCTCCAGCGTGACCAGAATGCGTAGCGGATAGTGAATATCGTTACGACCGCGGCCAGGAGAGCGAGGGCGACGTCGGCGAGGAGTTGGTAGTCGGGGTCGACCCACACCTCGGCGGCTAGGGCGGCGGGGATGAGCACGGCCCCCACGGTGAATGCCCAGGTCAGTATTCGGTAGATCATCGGTGCCTCATGGCTTTCTCTATCAACGCGGTAAAGCCGTTCAGTGCCAGCTCGCGCCGCAGCGCAGCCGATGACGACGCCGATACTGCGGCTAGCTGCCGGGCTGCATTGCGGCGCTCCTCGGCCTCCCCGACCTCACGCTCACGGTCGGCTACCGCGGCCCGGGCCTGTGCAATCTCGTCTCGGTGGCGATTCCAGGGCAATTGCATTAGGAGCCTCGCTCGGTGGCTTCTCGGAAGGACTGCAGCATGTGGGTGGTTACCGACTCGATTGCGTTCTTCTCCGCGATTGCTTGGGCCTGCACCGCGATCGTGTCGGCGTCCTTGGCTGCGCGCGTATCGGCGTTGTTGAGTTGGCGGTCCTTGGCTGCGATCACTTCCCGGTGAACCGAGCGCGGGATGAGCCGACCGCTGGCGACGAGGAACACCGTCGCCACGGCGACGGCGACCGCGATGCCGACGACTGAAAAGTCATCCCACACGTCGGGCGACCAGTTGGGCATCAGTCGTCGAGGGTGCCGTTGCGCCGCTGGTCGCGCACGACCAGGTTGGCGGTGCCTGCGGCTGCGGTCGGCACGCCGAGGCCGAGGATATTGGCGGCGAGGTCGAGCCATAGCGGTGCGTGTTCCGGCTCAACGATCTTGTAGGTGACGAGGAGCGCGATGGCGACGACAGCGATGCCGTAGAGCCGCTGGCGGCCCTTCGGAGTGGTGAGACGTTCGAGCATGGATTGCCTCCTATGCGGCGATAGATTTGGTTGCTGCCCAGTGCCGTACGTGTCGCGCACCGAGGTCGAGGTAGGTGACTCCAGGGATGGCGTCGCGGAACTCGTAGCTGATGTGATCGGCAGTCGGCGGCGGGCCGGCGAAGAACTTCAGCGCCAGGATCGCGGCTTGCACTGCTGCGGCGGTTTCGCGGTCGCCGATGCTCAGGTAGTCGGCGAACTTCGCCGGCAGGAACGCCAGCAGCAGCCCGGCCAGGGCGCCGGTGATGATGCCGGGGATGTCGAGCGGTAGATCGACGCCGGCCTCGTCGAGCAGCTTGAGGACGTTGCGGATCAGCCCGACGGCCATGCCGATCGGGTCGGACACCTCTATGTCCATGATCATGCGGTAGGCGCTGCGCAGGACGTCGCCGATCTCGCCGCCCGCGGCGTTGCCGTACAGGTCTCCGGGGTCGATGAGTTCGCACCAATCCCACGTGGCCGCGGCCTCGGGGAGGTGCCAGTCGGCGATGCCGAACCCGCCGGGGATGGCGCCGAGGTAGAAGGTGTGCCCGAAAGGCCGTGCGGGGTTGCCGAGCATGACGCCGCAGACGTAGCGGTCGGCGTGGGCTTCCAGTCGGCCGCCGGGTAGCAGGGACGCACGGATCTTGGATGCTGCGATGGCGCCGAGCGAGTAGCCGAACAGGTGGAACGTGTAGTGCGTCTGCTCGATTTCCTGGCTGGCCAGCTCGACAGCGATGTCAACAGACTTCTGCCCCGATG
>JBMYXJ010000299.1:1809-4315 GCA_049608285.1 Mycobacterium sp.
ATGCATCGGCGCCGAGCGCTTCGATGCATCCGATGGGATCCTCCCCCGCGGTGAGTTTTCGTCGAAGTTCCTCGGTCAGCGCGCTCAGCCTCTCAACATTCTTGTAGGCGGTGATGTCGTGGGCGACGCCAACCGAGATGCCGCCCATAGCGGCCGGGTAGAGGATGGGCACCTCGTGGGAGCCGGTCATCTGCGCTAGCCGTGAGGTGTAGTCGGCGCCGACGATCCCGCCGGTCCCGCGGAAGGTGAGTGCTCGATGGGTCGGTGGTGGTGGTGTTGGCGCGGCCTGAAGCCCAAGTGCGACGAGATCGGCGTCGGACACAACGCCGTCGATCGTCTGCTCGGTGCGGCGCTCATACTCGCGCTGCACATCGCGATCCGAGTAGCCGAAGTACGCATCGATCCGCAGGGGTTCTCCGTCGCGCTCCAGTGCGTAGCTGTTGAACCGTTCAACCATCACGCGCTGCCACGCGGCCACCAGCGGGCCCTGTGAGCCAACCTGTAGAGACATCAGTCGCCGCCAATCCCTGGCAGCTTCGAGAGCATGCTGTTGAGGCCGAGAAGCCATGACCCGTATTGCTCGGATACGTTGTCCAGTCCGGTGCGCTCAACGATGCGGTCTGCGATGTGCACGCCGAGCTGTTGGGCGAGCCGGTCGATCCGTCCGTCGATCCACCGGGTTAGTAATTCCATCAGGATTCCCTTCTGAGACTGGACATCTCTTTGGCTAGGTACTCCAGGAGTTCGCGGTCACTGGCGGTCTGTGGCCACACCTCCGCCGGGGTGGCCGGCGGCTCTTCGGGCGTGAGGATGATGCCGTACTTCGATAGGGCCTTTTTGGTGACCGGCCCTACGATGCCGTCGGCGGTGATCCCTGTGCGGGATTGGAATTCGCGCACGACACCCTCGGTGGCGGGTCCGAAATCCCCATCGACAACGAGCTGCGAGTAGCCGGAGAACACACGGTTGAGGCCAGCCTGTAGTTGGGAAACGCTCTGGCCGATTGCGCCGCGCGCCAGGTCGCCGTCTGCGTCAGGTGTCGACGGGACGCTGGGCGCGGCGCCAATCTTGGCGATGATGCGCGCGTAGCGCGGGTCGCCTTCGGGCCAGCCGCATTGAAAGTGCATCTCATCGGGGCGGCTCCAGACGCGGCCCCAGAACACCGCGCCTTCATACTCGGCGAGCAGTGTGTTGATGCGCCCGATGAGGACGCCGCCCATCGTTTTGTATCCCCAAGGCCACTGAGGGGCGTTGATGTCCAGGGCGGTGCCCGAAAGGTGGTTTGAACTTGCGACATCGTTGGTGGCCGACCAGCCCCACACGGGCGAGACGATCGGCGCGCATTCAGCGTGATAGCGGCGTGCGAAGTCGCCGAGGATGATCTCAGGGGGGCCTTTGCGCAACGGGGCGGTGTTCATGTACGGGCCTGCGACGGTCACACATTCGTCGCGGTTGCACATCCGCCACTTGTTTTCCGATACGGCGCGGCCGTAGGCGGTGCGGAAGCTCATGGTGCTGTCCTTTCGGGCATGGCGACGTCCCGCGCTGCCAGGCGGCAGGCGGGAAGGTCAAAATTGGGTTTAGTTGGGCTTTGGCTTGACTTCGAACGCCAAAACCAGAGCCGCGAGGACGAATGCGACACCGCAACAGATCACGCACTGCCACAAGCCGGCGCGGTGCACGTCGAACCGGGCGAGGTATCGCCAGCGCATTACGGCGCCACTAAATAGGTTGTGCGGCGCGATACTTCGCGGATCTGACAATCGTCGATGTTGACGTTGTCGTAGTTTCCGTGGTCGCTATCCCATCCGAGAAAACGTGCCAACGTCATCGACAGCTTGGATCGCGGAGTCGTGCCCCACCGGTCGCCGTTCGACCACGGATCGTTGAGACGGGATATGTCGTTGGTGCGGTACTGGGTTTCCGGTGTCCGCGGCAACCGCTTCCAGTTCCACCCGATCTTCCCTGCCCCGCCCAAGCGGCGGCGAGGGTTGCCGAGCAAGATGAACGAAAGCTCCGACGGGTCCGGTGCATCAGGCTTGTCGGCGTGATCAGCCATCCACTCAGAGCAGGCTTCCGCGCCCTGGGAGAAGGCCAGCACCTCAACGGTGTTACCGCGCTCAATCCAGTACCGGATCGCGGCGTCCAACTTGGCTGCGCCTTCGGTGATCGACCGAGCACTGGCGGCCTGCGGATACTTCACGGGCACCCGGGTGCGACCCTCTGCGGTGGCGTATCCGCCCAGCGCGCGGCGCATCTTGTCGGCCAGCCCGAAGTTCATGCCGCCCAACGTGAGAACGACGATCATATCGGTCGCAGCATCCGTACAAGGTTCTCGGCCCAGTAGCGAGATCCGGCGTGGGTGGGGTGGGTGGCGTCGGTGGCCGCGAACGCGTCTTGGTTACCGTCGCCTTGCGGGTTTCCGTCGTAGCCGGTGCCGGTGATGAACGGGTCGGTGCGAACATCGACCACCGAGGACACGTCGGCGTGCGCGGCGGCCGCGGCC
>JBMYXJ010000300.1:0-4309 GCA_049608285.1 Mycobacterium sp.
TTCATCGAGGCGGTACCGCGATAGGCACCGCCAGATCCCAGGAATTCAGAACACGCGACGGCCGCAGAAGCGCCGCACGGAACATGCTGGAGCATGGCATCAACGCACTCGTAGTGATCGGTGGCGACGGAAGTCTGACGGGTGCTGAGATTTTTCGACAGGAATGGCCCGAACTACTCGCCGAATTGGTCGACTCCGGTGAGATCTCCCCCGATGTGGCCGGCAGCCACCCATTTCTGCGGGTCGTCGGTCTTGCGGCCTCGATCGACAACGACTTGTCTGGCACCGACATGACGATCGGCGCCGACACCGCGCTGCACCGGATCGTCGAGGCGATGGACGCGCTACGCAGCACCGCTTCCAGCCACCAACGAACCTTCGTCGTCGAGGTGATGGGACGGCACTGCGGCTACCTGGCACTGATGGCGGCCCTGGCCACTGCGGCGAACTGGCTGCTGCTACCAGAGCAGCCTCCTGCCGAGGGTTGGGCGTTGCAGATGTGCAGGGACATCAAGGAGGGGCGCGACATCGGCCGTCGGCAAAGTGTCGTACTCGTCGCTGAGGGCGCCTACGACACTGACGGAAATCCGATCACCGCCGAGTACATCAAATCGATGTTGGAACAGGAACTCGGCGAGGACACCAGGATCACGATCCTGGGCCACGTGCAGCGCGGTGGCGCGCCCACCGCGTTCGACAGATACCTCGGAACCCTCCTTGGTCATGCCGCTGTTGAACGGCTACTCACCGAACAGGAGGATGCCTCCCCGCAGCTGATCGGGCTGAGGGGAAACCGGGTGGTCATCACACCGCTGATGGACTGCGTGGCGCAAACACGGGCGGTCGCCGAGCGCATCAATGCAAAAGATTTCGATGGGGCAATGCTGTTGCGCGGCGGCAGCTTCCGCCAGTCCTACAAAATCCTGCAGACCATCCAGCAGGCCGCGGCGCGGCCCACGCCGGCAGGACGGCGGCGCTTCAGGTTGGCAATAGTGCACAGCGGCGGTCCAGCGCCCGGGATGAACAACGCGGTGCGCGCGTTCGTCAGACTCGGTCTGGAGCGCGGCTACACGGTGATGGCGGTGCGGAACGGATTCCGCGGCCTTCGCGACGGTGACGTCCAGGAGATGGGCTGGATGGATGTCAGCGGCTGGGTGTCCGACGGAGGGGCCGAGATCGGCACGAACCGGTATGTGCCATGGGGCTCACCGGTCGCGCAGATCGCCGAACAGATCGCCGCTCATAGGATAGACGGCTTGGTGATGGCAGGCGGGTGGGCCGGTTACCAGGCCGCGCACGAACTGCACCGGCAACGGGAGCAGTTCCCTGCCCTCGACATTCCGATCGTGTGTATGCCGATGACGATCAACAACGACGTCCCGGGAACCGAACTGAGCATCGGCAGCGACACGGCACTGAACAGCATCGTGGCCGACGTCGACAAGATCAGGCAGTCCGCGGTGGCCACCCGCCGGGTGTTCGTGATCGAGGTGATGGGTCATGACAGTGGCTATCTGGCCTTGCTCAGCGGGTTAGCCTCCGGCGCCGAACGTATCTACCTGCCCGAGGAGGGCATCACGCTGGACTCCCTGACCGACGACATCCACACCCTTGCAGACGGTTTCCGCTCCGGGAAACGGCTCGGCCTGATCATCCGCGGCGAAGGCGCCGACGCCGTCTACACCACCGGGTTCCTCACGTCGCTGTTCGAGAAGGAGGGGGGTACGCTCTTTGATGCTCGCCAGGCGATCCTCGGCCACATCCAGGAGGGCGGTGACCCGTCGCCGTTTGACCGGATACATGCGACCAGCCTGACGGCTCGCTGCGTCGAATTTCTCTCCGAGCAACTCGAATCGGGCGGCCGGGCCAGCGCTATGCTCGGATTCCAGTCCGGGCGACTGCAATTCACCGATCTGACCTCCTATCCGACATTGGTCGACTACCAAGCCCAGCGCCCGCTGGAGCAGCGATGGCTGGACCGCCGTGATCTCGCGGAAATCATGCGGGTTTAGCCTTGCTGGTTGCGTTCCTGCTATTCGCCCTGTCACCACGTCATGACGTGAAGGTGAGGGTGAGGTTCGTCAGGGGTTGGGGATTGTTGAGGATGAGTACGGAACTTTGACTGTTGACGTCGTCGTACGGGAAGCCGTAGGCGAAGCCTTCGACGCTGTTGGCGTGGAAGAACTCAGCCCAGTTGTTCCAACGTTGTCCGGCCGGATAGTAGGCGGCGGCGTTATCCCAGTCGTTGGGTGCGGTGGCCACCCCGCGGTGGAACGCGGCGTCGAGATGAGCCAGGAACGCACCTTGCAATGCGGTACCCACGAACGGGCCGTCGGCGCGGAAGACCTCGGCGGTAGTCGGTTTGGCCATGGTGTGGGCGGTGGAGACGCCACCGGGATTAGACACCGTGTAGGCGAACCGGTCGTCGGTATCGATGCCGCCGGTCACCGTAAAACCCGGGCCGCTGTAGAGGAACTGCTCGTTTGTGTACTTAGCCCAGAATGCGTCGACGGGTTGGTCGAACCAACTGGCTAGCCCTCCAGGTTGGTGCGAGCGCGGAGCGAGAATCCGAAGCGGGTTTCCGTCGGCATCTCTGCGGATCAGCGTCTGAAACTCGGCCGGCATAGTGGCCTCGAATTTCTGGAACACTTCGTCACGGGACAAGGTGATCCCGCGGGTGCCTGAATAACCGGTGGCATCCTGGGTCAGGGTAAAGGTGAACGGGAACCCGAACTGGTCGACTTGGGTAGTGTTGCCGCCGAAGGGAACTGCGCCGTTCTTGAAGCTCAGCTCGTACCAATCGTAGATCGTGTCGTAGTTCGGATCAGCAGAATAGCCCGGATCCGGTGAGGCCCAGCCGGTGTTGTCGGCGCTGATAGCGACATAGAGCGGTTCCCCCAGCGAGACATAGATCCGGCCGCCCAGAAGCTCCGGCGGAATTCGAAGATTGCCCGCCTCGGCCACAGTGAACGCCATGTTGGCGTAGTTCACCCCGTCCTTCTCCAAATGACCCGGCGCGTTCGCGGCGGCGTTGTCAATCGCGTGTGCGACACCGGTGCGGTCCACCCACGACCACTGCCCCGGGGTCGCCTGGCCCAGGATCATCACATGGATCTCATCGTCGCTGTAGGCCCCAGTGCCATTGGACAACACCACCGGGAACGACCCCGCAACGACGGGCGGCGCCGGGGATGTAGGCGGCTCCGGTGCAGGGGGCGGGGGTGGAGTGGTCGGTGACTGGCCTTCCAGAATCTGCGACACCGGAACAATCGTGAATTTCGACGGGCCGATAGCGCTGCTGGTGCCCTCTCCGAAGAGGCCCCAGTGGTCGTCGCCACCCTTCCAGGCCTCGTCGGTGAAGTTGAAGTAGAACATCCCATCGAAGCGTGCGTCGGGGCCGTAGACGTATCTCGAGACTTGCTCATAGTACTGCTGCTGATTCTCGGGGTTGGTGACTGCTGGGTCGTAACCCGTACTCTGCCAGCCAGTCTCGCCCAGGACGATCGGTTTTGACCCCAGCCCGAGCGAAGTCAGCGTGTCGGCCAGCATCGCTTCGAACGACCTCAGCGAATCAAGCTGCCGTGCCGGGGTCCATGCGGAATCGTTGCGATTGTCAAAGAACCCGCCGTAATCGTGAACGCTCACGTAGTCGAGCTGCTCGACAAGACCCGCGAGGTTCTGATCCCACTGGCTGGAACCAGGCAAGAATGTCGCCCCTGAGAAATCGTAGGTCACCGGCAGCGACGACAGGCTCTTGAAGTACTGCACCTGGTCGATTACCTCTGGCGCAGTGAGGTTCGCCGAAGCGTTCCAGTCCGCGAGCTGCTCGTTGCCCAGGCTCACTCCGACCACCTTGTCCGCGTAGGGAGTGATGATCGATAGCGCAGAGTCAATCTGCGCACGCGCATCGGCATCCTGTGTGATGTAGATGCCCGGCTGCACCTTCAGTGACAAGTCCAACCGGTTGACCGCTTCTAGAATGCGCCCGGTGTAATCGTCTGTGCCCCAAGTGCGGATTGTCGTGAAGCCGAGCCCCGTGACCTCCTGAAGCGCAGCCTCTAAGCGCGGCTGGCCCTCCAACGCACCCAACGAGCCCGCCGAAAATCCCACTCCTCGCTCAGGAGCCCAGAAAGCGCGGTCCGCGGCAGTCGAGGAGGGGCTTGGCGTAGTGGGCGGCTCCGGTTCGGGCGACTGCGGTGGTGTTGGCGGTGCTGGCGGCGTGGTCGGTGGTTCGGGATTTGGTGCGGGTGGTTCGGGGTCGGGGTCTGGTGTGGGTGCGGGTGGTTCGGGGTCGGGGTCTGGTGTGGGT
>JBMYXJ010000301.1:0-4302 GCA_049608285.1 Mycobacterium sp.
CGCGACAACATCACCGCGAGCATCGTGGACACCGCGGCGAGCAAGCTGCTGGAGAACCGGCCATCTCCCGAAGTGCTCACCGCAGGCGGCGACCCGGTGCTACAGCGGCAGGCCGAGAACCTCACCAGCTGGACGGATGCGGCCGTGCGGGAGGTCGGCATGCATGGCTGCGTGGAAAAGGCGTGGCTCGAAGCTGAGGAGGTTGGGACCGGAGCGTTTCGCATCTTCGAACGCAACGGCGCCCCCGCCTGCGAGGTGGTGTACTGCGACGAGGTTTTTGTTGACCCATACGAGGCGAAGAACGATGCGGTGCTCACGTACTACCGGGCCCGGAGGATGGACCGCACCATCCTCCGGGGCATGTATCCCGAGCACGAAGGGGCCATCGCGAGCGCGGACATGCACGACGGCGAACGGTTTGATGCGGAGGACGTTGCCCCCGCCGACAGCGACGCGGGCACGGCCGACATGGTCCTCGTGGTGGAGGGGTATCGCCTGGCCCTCTCGGATGACGACCACGACGCCGGACGCTACGTCGTGTGCATCGAGGGTCAGGTGCTGGACGATGTGCCGTATGAGAGCACGGCGGCCCCGTTCGTGTTCATGCGCTGGCGCGACCGCCCACGCGCATTCTGGGGCATCGGCCTGGTGGAGCAGACTGCGGGCATCCAGCGCCAGATCGACGAGCACGAGTCGGTGGTCGACGAGGCGCTCGAGCTGCTTGTGCCGTCGGTCCACTACGAGGAGGGCAGTGTCAAGATCGAGCAGGTCGACAACGGCGTCGCGAAGTTCTACGCGCGCACTCCCGGCTCCCAACCACCTGCGCTTTTCGCCCCGGGCGCGGCGGCAATCCAGGGCCACGAGATGCGCGGCACGAGCCTCATCCAGCGCGCCTACCAGCTCACGGGGGTCAGCGACATGGAGGCGGGTGCGCAAAAGCCCGCCGGGCTCAACTCTGGCCGTGCTCAGCTTGTCTACCAGGACATCAAGTCGCAGCGACTCCTACGCCAGGGCCGGAGCCTAGAGGACGCCTACACGGAGGGGTTCCGCCGGCTCATCGAGGTTGCCGACGGCATCGAGGCCGGAGGCGACAAAGGCAAGGCAAAGGACCGCATGCGGTATCTCGCCGGCAAAGGGGAGAAGCTGCAAGAGATTAGCTTCGGGGAGGCGCGCATTGCCGATGCCCTCTATCGCGTCCGGGTGTTCCCCGTCTCCAAGCTGGCGAGCTCGCCCGCGGCGCGGCTGGAGCAAGTGCAGGACATGATGAACGCGGGGATGATCGAGCAGGAGGAGGCGCTCGAGCTGCTCGACTTCCCCGATGTGGAGGCGTACACATCGCGTCGCACCGCAGCGAAACGGTGGGCGCGCATGATGGTCGACACGGCGGTCGTGGAGGGGCCCGTGGCTGACCTGCTCACGCCGTACGACGACTTGGGCGAGGTCCTCGCGTACGGGACCCAGCGTCACGCGCAGGCGATGATGGCGGGCTCGGACCCGGACGACCTCACCGACCTGCGGGAGCTGCTGGCGCAAGCAAACGCGCTCATCGCCGCGGCGACTCCCCCACCGCCGCCACAGATGCCACCAGGCGCTCCGCCGCCCGAGATGGCTCCACCGATGCCGCCAGGGATGCCCGGGGACATGCCTCCGGCCGCGTAGAGAGACGAGACGACCATGACGACCGGAACCGAGACAGAACAACTCATCGACCACGGGCCCGACGACATCGACGCGCTGGCCGCCATCCTCGACGAGCCCGAAGATGTGGGGCAGGCGGAAGGCGAGGCAGCGGACCCCGCCGCAGAGGGCGAGCACGAAGGGGCCATCGCGAGCGATGCAGCCGATGCCGGCTCAGCCGAGGCCGAGAGCGTTGCCGCGGAGGAGAAAGCTGCAACGCCGCCCGCCGACACGTGGGAGAGCCTGCGGGCCCTCGCCACGGAACGGCGACAGGCCCGCAGCGCGGCGCCGGAGGACAAGCCGGCCGCGCCCGAGGGGCCGACAGCTGCCGACCTGCTCCGACAGATGAACGAGCGCGACGAGTATCGCGCCGCAGTCGAGGAGGCCAAGGCCGGCAAGCTGACACGTCTGGCGAAGATCACGGGGAAGGACCCCGCGACGCTGTTTGAACAGTTTTCCCGGGAGGGTCTCAAGCCCGGGTCCGTGTCCGCTGAACAGAGGGTTGCGCAGCTTGAGGCGGAGCTGGCAGAGATCAAGAACGGTAGCGCCTCAAGCGTCGAGAAGCTCCGCGAGGAGATCGCCGAACGTGCCGCCGCGGAGAACCAGCAGCGTGAGGTGGCCAGATTCCAGACGCTCACGAGCACCGCGGAATCGTTCCCGCTTTTGTCGCGACTTGCGCCAGAAACACGATTGCAGTATGGAGAAGAGGCGGCGCAACTTCTCATCGCAGCGGGCAGAGACCCGGATGTGGAAGTGGCCGCTCAGCTCGCAGAGAGAAAGCTGGAGCAACTAGCCCAACAGCTCACGGGCGCCGGTCAGCAGAATGTCGCCGGTTCGGAAAAGTCAGCAGGCGAGAACGCCAACCCCAGGGGCACACGGCCCACCGGGATCGACAACCGAACCGCCAGCACAATCGCTGCGATTGACCCGCCCACGTTGGAGGACGACGAAGCGTTCATTGAACGCATGTCCGCACCGTGAGGCATGGCCCCTAGGGGCAGGTACTAGCACGAGGGAACGACAGAGGACGCGCTATCGCGGGCCCGGTCGGCTGGCTCTGGAGCCGGCAAATGACCGCCACGATTGCGTCCACGACCAAGATTCTCAAAGAGTACTACCACGGCCAGCGGGTCGAATCCCTCATGTACAAGACCAACCCCTTTTGGGGGTTGCTCGCCAAGTCGGAAAAGTTCTACGGCAAGAACATCCCGATTCCCGTCACGTACGGCGGCGGCAATGGCCGGTCTCGTACGTTTGCGACCGCGCAAGCGAACCGGAGCGGGTCCAAGCACGAGGCGTTCGCGCTCACGCGGGCGAAGGACTACAGCATCTGGAGTATCGACAACGAGGCCATGGAGGCCGCGCAGTCGGACAAAGGCGCGTTCGCTCGCACCGTGCTCGCAGAGACCAAGGGCGCCTACAACAAGATTGAGCAGAGCATCAGCCGGTCCCTGTTCCGCAACCATGGCGGGTCGATCGGCGTCATCGAAAGCGGCGCCGGTACGACCACGCTCGTGCTGACCAACAAGGCTGACATCGTCAACTTTGAGGTGGGCGACATCATCGTTCACGCTGCCACGGACGGTACGTCTGGCGCCTTGGGTGCTGGTGCCGCGACCACGATCACCGCGGTCAACCGCTCCGCGAAAAGCATCACGGCGGCGGCGAACTGGCCGGCGGCCTTCACCGCGGGGCAGTTCCTATTCCACTCGGGAGACTTCGGCCTCGCGCTTGCGGGTCTCGACTCTTGGCTGCCAGCGGCGGCTCCGGGGTCGACCGCGTTCTTTGGTGTCGACCGCAGCGTGGACGTCGATCGCCTCGGAGGCGTCCGATACGTGGCGACGCCCGCCGAAGACGGCACCCTGCAAAAGGCGCTGGTGAACACGTCGTCCGACCTCATGACGAACGGCGGAACGCCAGACCTGGTCGTGATGAACCCGCTCGACTACACCACGCTACTGAACGACATTGGGACGAAAACCCGATTCGAGAAGATGGCGAACCGTAGCGGCGCCGTGGGGGGTAAGGCTGTGCTCAGCTACTCCGCGTTGTGCATCATGCTTGGCACCGGCGAGGCCAAGATCATCAGCGACAAGCACTGTCCTCGCGGCGTTGCGTACATGCTCCAGATGGGCACGTGGAAGCTGTGGAGCCTTGGCAAGTGTCCGCGGATGTTCGATGCGGACGGAAACAAGCTGCTCCGCGAGGATGCAGCCGACGCGCTCCAGGGCCGGATCTTCATGTACGGCAACCTCGGATGCAGCGCCCCCGGCTACAACGCCCGGGTGGACATCAGCGCATTCGCGTAAGGGCGCCGGTCGATGCCGCAGACGCGAACACTTGCCCAGATGCGAACCTCCGCCCGCCAGATGGCGGACATGGAGGGGAGCGACTTTGTCTCCGACGACGAGGCCACGCGCTTGGTCAACCTCGGAGTACAAGGTCTCTGGGCAATGCTCACGCAGAACGGCGTCGATCGCTACCTGGCCCGCACGGAGGTCGCCACGACCTCCGGGACGCGGGAGTATGTTCTCCCGGACGACTTCGTTTCTCTCCGCCTTGTGGAGCTGCTGCGCTCCACGGGTGGGGAGGACGGGGTGCCGCTGCAGCGGTACTCTCTCAGCG
>JBMYXJ010000302.1:0-4288 GCA_049608285.1 Mycobacterium sp.
GCAACATTATTCGTGATCGCGGCCCTGCTTTCTACAAGGCGGTTGAAGAGCGTGCTCTTTCCCACGTTCGGACGTCCGACGATTGCAACGATATTTCCCATTTCGAACCGCCAGATCGATGGCGGAAAGCACAGCCCGGCGCTGCCACGTGCGCATATCGGTACTGATCATGACGGCACCGCTATGACTGTCTTGGCCATAGACGCGATCATGGCGATACACCAACGCATGGAAGTCAGCTTCGCCGCTAAGCGACAGCGGCTTCCATGACCGCGCGCCGTCGGTGCTCTCGATCAGCCCCAGGCTCCCCGGTTGGTCGGTGTCGTGGGCACTGGGGTGACCGCTGCCCAGGAAGTGGTCGGGCCCGATGACGGTGAAGCCCATGAAGTCCTGCACAATGTCTCCGACACGTTCTGGATCCTGATCGGCTGGGAATCGGTAGACGCCGTAGTGGGTGCCGGCATACAGGGTCGCGTCGGCCGGGTTGACGCCCATCGCGTGGATATGGCCGAGTGCCGGCGCGCTGGATTGCGCTGGTGAGTTGGATTGCGCTGCTGTATTCGATTGCGGCGCACTGGATTCAGAGTTCTGTTGCGAGCAGCCGCCCACCAGCAGCACCAGAATGCTCAGCCAGGCGATCCCGAGTCGCTTCATGACCTCAACCATGTTCCATTCACCAGCTCAACCACACTGAGGCAATGGTTCGATCTGAGCGAGATGGTGGGCTTAGACATGGGCGCCCACCACTACCGTGCTCGGGCGGGTTCCAGTACGGACTGCGGTGTGCCCCGGGCCAACAGCCACCACACCACCGGGTAGGCGGTGATGAAGCCCAGCATGATCCCGCCCCACATCACCAGCCAGAACGCCATGGTGGTCGGCCCGTAGCCCAACACGAAGGCCACAATCAGCATCGTGGCGCCCATGCCGAGGTCGAAAGCGATGATCGCCAGTACCGAGATCAGCGTGGCCACCCGCAGTTTCTTACCGGGTGAGGAGCGCGGCCCCGCCAGCATGGTCAGCGAGCGGTACTCGAAAGCGATCAGCAGCGGCAACGCGAACACGGCAATCAGCAGGATCATGGGCCACACGTGCTCACCGGCAATCGTGATTCCCGTTGCGACCACGATCGGCACCGCGATCGCGTGGCCAACAAAGGAGGCGGCCCCACCAGGGATCGTCTCCACGGCGGCCCTGGCGGGCAGCGCCAGCTCGGGTGCGCTTCCGTTCGCAGTTTGCCACTTCTGGGTGGCGGGGCGACCCCACGTGTAGTAGGCCCATAGCCCCAAGGGTCCCGCCCAGATGGCGGTGATCGGCCACACGATCTCCATCGCCCACATCCGTTGGCGATACCCGCGCAGATAAGTATCGGCGAGAATTAATACACCGAACAACACCCCAGCGCTGGTATATACCCAGGCAAGAGTTGTCACCCACGTCGGAGCCATATCCATGGAGCCATGCTGCATTTGAGGTCCTCTCGCCGCTGACATCGACCGCAGCTCTTCTGTTCTCGCGATACCCAGACTGGTTCAGAACGCGACTGATTCAGAACGCGATCTGCCCTTCTGTAAGAAGCGCCGATAAGCTCCGTATCTACTACGTACGTAGGTATACAGGCATGTGTCCGCAGGGTCAAGGCTGCAAGACTGCGGCGCGCCCTCTGCCCAGATTGAGAAGTGTTGGGTCCGGCCCACCCGATGTCGCAATCCCTATGTTGACATGCGCCATCCCGCAGGAATCGGTGGTCTATTGCATTCCGCACATCAGTAGTCCAGATGCAGCAGTGGCGAGCGCGGCAACGAGTAGTGGTCCGGCGGCCATCATCGCCACGGTGCTCATCAGCGCGGCCGTGCGCCGGGTTGCCACGGAATTAGCCGAGGACTCGGTGAGGCGTTCGGCCCGCGCTAGCACAGCGACGTCGGCGGCCCCAAGAGCACCTGCTGGTGCGGCACCGGTCATGGCGAGCAGACCGGTCAACAGCGCTGTGCGACCGAACCGGCGAGCGGCTGCATCGTCGGCGCACATTTCCAACAAGCGGGAAACATGTTCAGCGCCTTGGGTTATCAATGCAACGCGCGGGAAGGCGCCAGCCAGGCCACGTAGGGCGGCAACGATATGGGGATGATGCCCGGCCAGATGGGCGCGTTCGTGGGCAACCACTGCGTCAAGCTGATGTTCATCGAGTTCGTTCATCGCGGCGCTGGTAAGGACGACTGCCGATGGACGGCCGGGTACGCAGTAGGCCGCTGGTTTGGCGGCGTCGAGGACGACCACATCCGGCGTGTCGGTGCGGCGGCCGACGAGACGAACGGCTTCAGCGTGATGGTGCGACCGGCGACGCATGACGGCCAGGGTGCTAACGAGCCTTACGCCGGTGACACCGGCCGCCACGGTCGCAGTAGTGAGCAGGCTCAGCAGCACGATCTGCGAGAGGGTTCCGGCCTGACCGGTCGCGATAACACGCAGCTGAACAACACAAGACACGACGAGGTTCTGGCGGTGATCCCAGTGGCTGACGATCTGTGCGACAGCCGCAACCACGGCCCCCGCACAGCTGATCAGCACCGTTGTGATGGCGGTGAGCCAGGCCGCGACGCCCAGGCGCGGGGCGTGACCGGTGTGGGTCAGCCGGCGCAGCAGCCGGGGCCCGGCGACGATTACCAGGAGGCTATAAAGCAGCAGAAAGACCGCTACGGTCATCTTTACTCCGCCCTCCTCGACAACCGTCTCAGTGCGGCCCGCAGCCGGGCCGACTTCTCAGGACTGATCTGTTCGACGAAGTGATTGAGCACCAGATCGGGTTGCCCACCGCCCTCGAGCGCCTCACGCATCAGCTGAGCGCTGTGCTCCTCGCGTGACAGTGTCGCCCAATACCGGTAGGCCTTGCCGTCGCGCTCGCGGGTGAGCCAGCCCTTGGTGTGCAGGTTGTCCATCGTCGACATCACCGTGGTGTAGGCGATATTGCGCTCGGTGACGAGTTGGTCGAACACGTCGCGCACCGTCGTCGACGTCGTCGGATCACGATCCCAGATGCGGTCCATGACGACCGCTTCAAGCTCTCCGAAACCCCGCACTCGCATCAGTTGCCTCCCGGCTTATCTGTGGGGATTCTACTCGGCCACACGGGTGCCCCACATCGACCAACGCACCGTGCTCGCTAGCGCCAGAATTGAGAATAACGTACTGTCTGCGTACGTATGACGTAGATAGTAGATTTCCCTCGCGTCGATCATGGCCCGTTGATTTTGACCGACGGTGGGTTGGGTCCCGGGGAACTAGCAACGAGGAGACCGGCATGGCCTGTATCAAACAGGTGCACCCGCCCAAAAAACAGGAGCCGGCATGACAACCCGCAGCGACCGCCGCGCTGCGCTTGTAATCGGGCCGGCGTCAATGGGCTGAGCACCGCGCTGGTGCTGGCCCGCCGCGGCTGGCGAGTCACCGTGCTCGCCCACCACTTCGCCTCTGCGACAGTATCGACAGTGGCCGGGGCGGTGTGGGAGTGGCCACCGTCGGTGTGCGGACGCCATCACGACCAGGAGGTCCTGGCCCGCTCCGCTGACTGGGCGATGGCCTCCTATCGCCGCTTCGCTCAGCTGGCCGCCGACCCCCACACCGGGGTCAGTCTGCGACCAGCAGTGTTCTACTTCCGGCAACGGATCGAGGAACACCCCGGCGAGCTGGACAAGATGCGGCAGATCGAGCAGCACGTACCAGGCTTCATCCACGATGCCTCGCTGATCACCGCCCACGGCGTCAACCCCGACACTGGGGTCATCGACGCCTACTCCTACCTCGCGCCGACGATAGATACCGACCGCTACCTGATGTGGTTGAGCCGCCAAGCACAGCAGGCTGATGTCACGATCATCGACCGTGCTGTCCGTGGCCCTCTGGACACCCAGGAGCAGCAGCTACGCGCCGAGTTCTCGGCCCAGATCATCGTCAACTGCACCGGACTGGGCGCGGTAGAACTAGCCGGGGACACCACGCTGGACCCGCACCGGGGCGCCCTGTTGCGGGTGATCAACGACGGAACCACGATGCCGCGGATCACTGCGGTTCATGCGGTCGCCAACGACACCAACACCGACGCGCAGAACATGATCTTCATCGTCCCCCGCGGCCAGGACCGGTTACTTATCGGCGGACTAGTCCAACCCGGCCAATGGCAGACCAACCTGGCCGCGCACGACCCATCGGTCCGCGACATGCTTACCCGCGCGGTGGAATTCCTGCCCCACTTGGAAGATGCGCAACCTGACGCGGCCGACCCGCTACGCGT
>JBMYXJ010000303.1:0-4282 GCA_049608285.1 Mycobacterium sp.
TGGGATCATCTGATCGGGGTCAGGCCACAACATCTTCTGTGGACCGGCAGGCTGGGCGACCGACCGTTGTGATCGCACCTCGCGGCCTCGAGTTCGCACATACGCAAGTTCCGCGTGGTTCAGGGACTGCTGATAGGGGGTCGACAGACTCGGTTGTATTGGGCCGCAGGTGGCCACCGCGGTCCAGCAGATAGAGCCCAGCGGCCGACGCTGCGCCGATCGCGATCAGCCCTACCCAGACCAGTTCGGGGGCGCCGATGTCGCGCGCCGCCGCGAATACCGATCCGGTGGCGAGGTTCCCGAGAAGGATCCCGAATCCGACGATGGTGTTGTAGAAACCGTAGTGGGTGGCCACCAGGCGCCCTTGGGATAGCGAGACCACGGTGTCCATCTCGAAGGGAAACACTGCGGCTGTGCCCACGGCGAGCACGGCCACGGTCAACACCAGCGCGCCGATCGCTGGGATCGCGGTGAACCGCTGCGCGTCGGGCACAGCGACCAGCGGCACGAAAGAGGCCGCCAGGATGACCATGCCGATAGTGAGGCTGCGGCCCGATCCCCACCGCGCGGCAAACCACCGCGTGATACGCAGCTGGCCGAAGACCGCCACCAACCCAGACACCACGAACAACCCGGCAACGAGCAGGGCCTCGGACTGTGGTGCCACCACAGATGCTTGCAAGGGCAAGGCGAGGTAGATCTGAAACGACAACACGTAGGAACCGGTCATCGTTGCGGCGAACAGCAGCAAAGACCGGTTCGCTGCGACCGTCCGCCAGTCGTGGAACAGCGAGTTCTGCTCGACCGGTTCTGCATGCTGTCGAGGCAGCGCGAAGAGCTGAACGACGGTCAGTACTGCGAAGACCAGCGCAGCGCCGGCCGCGGTGGCGCGGAAATCGAACACGGCCAGGGCCACGCCTGCAAGTGGCCCCATCAGGATGCCGGCCTGGTAGAAGACATTGAACGTCGCGAACGCGTCAACCCGGCGCTCGCGGGCGTCGGCAGCCAGGTACGCGCGCACCGCCGGGTTGAACAGGGCGCCGGCGAAACCCGTTGCGGCGGCGGCGATCAGGACGGCGGGCAGCGACTGGGCAACGATGAGCAGCGCAAACCCGCCGGTGCGCAGCAGGCAACCCGCCACGATCAACGGTTTGTAACCGAGCCGATCGGCGAGGGTTCCGCCAACCAGGAACATGCCCTGTTGGGAAAAGTTCCGGACACCCAATACCAGGCCGACCGCCCATGCTGCCATTCCGAGCGGGCCGGCGAGGTAGCCGGCCAGATAGGGCATCAGCATGTAGAAGCCCATGTTGATGCCGAACTGGTTGACCATCAATATTTGGCTCGGACGGTCGAACGTGCGGAACTGCGTGATGAATGTTCTCACCGCACGACCTTGCTGGGATCGACGACCATGCGGGTGCGTGTCCAGGACCGCACGACCTGGTCGGTGGGATGCGCGATGAGGTCGGGCCCAGGTGGCTTACCGCGATCCAGCAGGTCATGCTCACGGCAGTAGTCGTCGTTGTAGATGGTGTCGAAGTATCGCTGCGGCCCATCGGGAAACACTGCGGCAATCGACGTGCCGGGGGGATGTGTACGTGCTGCCCATCCGGCAACCAGGCTGACTGCGCCCACACTCCACCCGCCTGTGGCGTAGTGGGTGGCGGCCAGGGCGCGACAGGCCCACACGGCCTCGTGCGGTGCGATCCAGTGCGCCTCGTCAAAGGCGGCGTAATCAACGTTGGCCGGGTAGATGCTCGATCCCAGCCCACGCATTAGCCGAGCGGACGCCGGCTGGCCAAAGATGGTTGAGCCGATGGTATCCACGCCGATCAATTTCAGCGCGGGATTGAACCGGCGCAGCGCTTTGGCAACGCCGGCGGAATGGCCGCCGGTTCCCACTGAGCACACGAGGACATCGATGTTGCCCAACTGGCTGATCAGCTCGAGCGCCAACGATTCGTAGCCATCCACATTGTCGGGGTTGTTGTATTGATCCGGGCACCAGGCGCCGGGTTCGGCGGCCAAGAGCTCAGAAACTCGCTGGCGTCGCGCTTGCTGCCAACCACCGGTCGGGTGGGGTTCGGTGACCACCTCGACATCGACACCGTAGGCCGTCAGCATCCGGCGGACGATGAGCTCCATTCCGGGGTCGGTGACCAAGGTGACCGGATGCCGATACACATTGCCCGCCAAAGCCAGGCCCAGGCCCAGGGTGCCACTTGTGGACTCGACGATTCTGGCCCCTGACTGCAGATCGCCGCGGGCGCGGGCACGTTCAACCATGTGCATGGCCGGACGGTCTTTCATGCCTCCGGGGTTGAATCCCTCCAGCTTGGCCCAGAATCCGCGGTCGGGCGAGCTCAACGGTGCTGATATCCACACCACAGGAGTGTGGCCGACGATGCCGCTACCCGGCCGCGGGTCAAGGACGCTCCCGCATGTCGAGCGGTACAGGCCAGAATCTTTTTCACATCCAACGCCGGCCGGCAATGTTGCAGGATTGGTAGGTCGTGTGAGGTCGGGGTGAACCGCTGTATGAACATCCACGAGCTCATGGTGTCGCCGGACCACTAGTGAATCGTTATAGCTGAAGTAAAGATGCTGTGAAGGCCGGCGCTTTGCCCTGAACCTGGTTCAGGTCAGGCACTATGTGGCGATGAACGGAATGTCGGACACTTCTTCGGGCGATACGGCCGGCTATCGGGCGTTGATTGTCGACGACGAGGTAGCTCTGACCGGCGTGATCGCCAGTTACCTCAAGCGGGAGCATTTCGAGGTCAGCGTTGCCCACAACGGGCGCGATGCGCTCACCCTGGCCCGCGAGAACGACCCCGACGTCGTCGTCCTCGACCTTGCCCTGCCCGGAATCGACGGACTGGAGGTATGCCGTCAGTTGCGCACTTTCTCCGACGCCTACGTGGTGGTGCTCACCGCGCGCGATACCGAGACCGACACCATCGTCGGGTTGTCGGTGGGCGCCGACGACTACATGACCAAACCCTTCCGTCCGCGCGAACTCCTGGCGAGAATCCAGGCAATGTTGCGGCGACCGCGCACGCCCGGGGGCGGCGGCGCCGCCAGTGCCGGCGACGCGAACGATGGCCCGCCAGAACGGAAGTTCGGTGCATTGCGAATTGACGTGGCCGGGCGGCAGGTCTTCGCTGATGACGAGCCCATCATGTTGACGCGCACCGAGTTCGACCTGCTGGCCGCATTGTCAGCGCGACCCGGCATGGTGTTCAGCCGTCGGCAGCTGATCGAGACAGTATGGGATAAAAACTGGGTGGGGAACGAGCACCTTGTCGATGTCCACGTCGGTCATTTGCGTCGCAAGCTCGGGGACGCCCCGTCCGCACCCCGCTACGTGATCACGGTTCGCGGCGTCGGTTACCGGATGGGCAGCGGGCAATGACCGACCGACGGCAGGGCACCCACCGCGGTACCACCCGCAACGTGAGTTTTGGCGTGCGGTTATTGCTGGCCCAGACCATGGTGCTGGTCGTCGGCGCTGCAACGGCTGCCCTCGTCGCTGCGGCGGTCGGACCGCCACTGTTTCGTGAGCACCTCCGTCGCGCCGGGGCCACTGCCGACGCTCACCAGCAGCGACACGTTGAAGCTGCCTACCGCTACGGGGGGCTCATCTCGGTCTCAGTGGCACTGGCGGTTGCGCTGCTGACAGCACTGGCGGTGAGCTGGTATCTCAGCCGCAGGCTGAGGCATTCGGTCGCCGACCTGGCATCCGCGGCGGCAGCGATTGCCAACGGGCGATACGACCACCGCGCCGACACGCTAGACCTTGGCGACGACTTCGCCGCCATGGTGAAAGCGTTCAACCAGATGGCCGCAAAGCTCGAATCGGTGGAGGAGACCCGCCGCCGATTGTTCGGTGACCTTGCCCACGAAATCCGCACTCCTGTTTCGGTTCTGGAGGCTTACACCGATGCCCTCGAAGATGGCGTCAAGTCGCTGGATTCGGACACCATTGCTGTGTTGCGCGATCAGGCCCAGCGGCTGGTCCGTTTCTCCAATGATTTCGCCGCACTTGCCCAGGCCGAGGAGGGTCCCGGCGGAATCGCACCCGCCTGGGTGGCGCCAAAAGGGTTGGTTGCAGCAGCGGTGGCTGCCGTTGAGAGCCGATTTGCCGCTAAAGGTGTCACCCTGCGCGCCGATGTCGATGACGGACTGCCGCCGCTATGGGCTGATGAACACCGTCTCGGGCAGGTGCTCGCGAATCTTCTTGACAACGCCCTCCGTTACACCCCCCGCGGCGGGCTTG
>JBMYXJ010000304.1:0-4266 GCA_049608285.1 Mycobacterium sp.
GCGGAAGGGCGGCCGGTGACGGATACATCGCTGTCGCGGGCGTCCGCGCTCGGGGACCAATTCCAGGGGTACCTTGACCACCTGGCGATCGAGCGGGGCGTCGCCGCCAACACGCTGAGCTCGTATCGCCGCGACCTAAGGCGATACAGCGAGCACTTGAACTCACGTGGGGTCGACGATCTGGCCGGTGTGGCTGAGGCCGACGTCAGCGAGTTCTTGGTGGCCCTACGTCTCGGTGACCCTGACAACGGGGTGACGCCACTGTCGGCGGTCTCGGCGGCTAGAGCGCTGATTGCCGTGCGTGGCCTGCACCGATTCGCAGCCGCGGAAGGCATCGCCTCCCTTGATGTCGCCCGCGAGGTGAAGCCGCCGACACCAAGCCGGAGACTCCCCAAGAGCCTGACTGTCGACGAAGTACTGGCGCTGATTGACGCAGCGGGCGGCGATAGCGAGGCCGATGGGCCCTTGACGCTTCGCAACCGCGCATTGTTGGAGCTGCTGTACTCGACGGGCGCGAGGATCTCAGAAGCGGTCGGACTGGACCTTGATGACATCGACATTCACGCCCGCTCGGTACTGCTGCGCGGTAAGGGTGGCAAGCAGCGGCTCATCCCGATCGGTCGCCCGGCGGTCAGCGCCCTGGACGCCTATCTGGTGCGTGGAAGGCCCGACCTGGCCAGTCGCGGTCGGGGCATGCCCGCAATTTTTCTCAACGCGCGCGGCGGGCGGCTGTCACGGCAGAGCGCCTGGCAGGTATTACAGGACTCCGCCGAGCGAGCAGGCATTACCGCCACGGTGTCTCCGCACGTGTTGCGGCACTCATTTGCCACCCATCTGCTCGATGGCGGCGCTGACGTCCGCGTCGTACAGGAGCTGCTCGGGCACGCCTCTGTCACCACGACGCAGATCTACACGATGGTTACCGTGAATGCGCTTCGCGAAGTGTGGTCGGGGGCGCATCCGCGGGCGCGGTAACTGGGCGGGCCACCGCCGGGCCCGATGAGGATCAACCCAAGTACTCCGATTCGAGGACCAGGTCCGGTAGTAATGACTGGTACTCGACGTGGGTCTTGTGCTCGACAGTGTTCCACTGAGTGCCCTGATGCTCACGCATGTAACTGCGGTAATCGGGTACACCGGGCACCAGGATGTTGTCGGCAACCACGATCGACCCGCGGTGTAGCCACCCTCGATCAAGAATGCTGCGCAGATCCGACAGATACGCATGTTTGTCGTGGTCGATGAACAGCAGATCCAGATTTTCGGGCCCGAATCCATGCTCGTTGTCGAGGGCGTCGAGTGTGCCCCCGCCGTCGCCGAGGGTGCCAACCACGCAGGTGATCCGATCAGCCACGCCTGCGTGCTCCCAGATACGTCGCGCCACTTCGGCGTTGGCGGCGGAGAATTCGATCGAGTAAATGCGCGCCGAGGGTGCTGTGCTGGCGATCCGCAATGCGCTGTACCCGCAGTAGGTGCCGAGTTCTAGTATCAGGCGCGGCGCGGCGCGGTGCACTGCGGCGTCCAGCAGCTTCCCCTTCTCGTCGCCGATATTGACAAGTAACGCCTTTTCGTAGGCGAACTTGTCGACGGCGGCTAGAACATCAGCGATGTCGCCGCGGCGCGCGTTGGCCTCCACGTAGTCCGCGCAGGCACTCTCTCTCCCGTCGCCGATCTGCCCGGTGCGCAGGAATCCCCGCATTCCCAGAGCGAGGCGCCACGTAGACCACCGTAGGAAGGGCATCCGCTGTTTGAGGCTCATGCGGACAGCCTAGTAACCGGCGTTAAGAGATTTTGCGACGAAGTTGACTGCGGGTCGAACTCACCCGCACGATGCGCAGCGTTAAACTTGCCCCGATGTTCGCCAAGCCCGTGGGTTGCCTGACCAACCAAGGTCGGGAATGACCGACGATACGGGCAGTGCCGAGCCCACTCCTGGGTTGACTGGGCGACTGCCACGGTCCATCCCCGAGCCCCGGCCCCGAAGCACGCACGGTCCCGCCAAGGTCGTGGCGATGTGCAACCAGAAGGGCGGGGTCGGTAAAACGACCTCGACGATCAACCTGGGTGCCAGCCTCGCCGAATACGGGCGCCGGGTGCTGCTGGTGGACCTCGACCCCCAGGGTGCGTTGTCGGCGGGGCTCGGCGTCCCGCACTACGAACTCGACCACACCGTGCACAACCTGCTGGTCGAGCCGCGGGTATCCATCGATCAGGTACTGCTGAGCACTCGGGTGCCCGGGCTGGACCTGGTGCCCAGCAACATCGACCTCTCAGCGGCCGAAATTCAGCTGGTCAACGAAGTCGGCCGCGAACAAACGCTGTCACGGGCGCTGTATCCGGTGCTGGACCGGTACGACTACGTGTTGATCGACTGTCAGCCATCTCTGGGTCTGCTCACCGTCAATGGGTTGGCATGTGCCGACGGGGTGATCATTCCGACCGAGTGTGAGTACTTCTCACTGCGCGGATTGGCGCTGCTGACAGACACCGTGGAAAAGGTGCACGACCGGTTGAACCCCAAGCTGTCCATCAGCGGAATTCTTGTCACCCGCTACGACACCCGCACTGTGAACTCCCGCGAGGTGATGGCCCGCATTGTGGAGCGGTTCGGCGATCTGGTGTTCGACACCGTCATCACCCGGACGGTGCGGTTCCCCGAGACGAGCGTGGCCGGCGAACCCATCACGACCTGGGCGCCGAAATCGGCTGGCGCCCAAAGCTACCGGAACCTGGCGCGTGAGGTCATCGACCGGTTCGGCGCGTGAGCGAGACGCCGTCCGGCGCAGAGTCAGATTCCGGCCAGGCTGGCTTCCAGGTCCGGCTGAGCAATTTCGAGGGCCCATTTGACCTGCTGCTGCAGCTGATATTCGGCCACCGGCTCGACGTCACCGAAGTGGCGTTACACCAGGTCACAGATGAGTTCATCGCTTACACCAAGGCGATAGGCCCGCAGTTGGGGCTCGACGAGACCACTTCCTTCCTGGTAGTCGCGGCGACGCTGCTGGATTTCAAGGCTGCGCGCCTGCTACCCGCAGGTGAGGTCCACGACGAAGACGACCTGGCGCTGCTGGAGGTGCGCGACCTGCTGTTCGCGCGGTTGCTGCAGTACCGGGCGTTCAAGCACGTCGCCGGAATGTTCGCCGAACTGGAGGCCACGGCGCTTCGTAGCTACCCGCGGGCGGTCGCGCTGGAGGACCGCTACGAGGATCTGCTGCCCGAGGTGATGCTCGGGGTGGACGCCGAACGCTTCGCGCAGATCGCAGCCGCGGTCTTCACCCCGCGTCCGGCGCCGACGGTGAGTATCGATCATCTACGCCAGGTGTCGGTGTCAGTGCCTGAACAGGCGGCAAACCTGATGTCCTTGCTGGAGGGTCGGGGGGTTGGCGCGTGGGCATCTTTCTCTGCCCTCGTTGCCGACTGCGAGTCTTCAATCGAGATCGTAGGGCGATTCCTGGCGCTACTCGAACTGTATCGAGCCCGCGCGGTAGCATTCGACCAATCAGAACCGCTTGGCGTGCTCCAGATTTCGTGGACCGGGGAGCGGCCGAGCAGTCAAGAATTGGTGGCCGCGCACGCGGAATAGAAAGACTGATGACTAGCCAAGATTCAAATCACTCCATCGACGCCGAGGCTCCGATCCCGGAATCGGGTGGTGCGGAACTGCACATTGATGTCAAACCCCACGAGGGTGCCGACCTCGACGGTGCCGAACTCGACGATGATGCCGAACTCAACGATGATGCCGAATTCAACGCCGGTGCCGAACTCAACGAGGGTGCCGCCGACCTCAACGATGGGGCCGAACTCAACTCGGCGATCGAGGCGCTGTTACTCGTCGTCGACACCCCGGTCACCACTGATGCATTGGCCGCCGCCACGAATCAGCCTGCGCCGCGGGTGGCTGAGGCGCTGCACGTGTTGGCCGACGCGCTCACCGCCCGCGACAGCGGTATGGAACTGCGCGAAGCCGGGGGCGGTTGGCGCATGTACACCCGCGCGAAGTTCGCGCCCTACGTGGAGAAACTGCTCATCGACGGCGCCCGCTCCAAGCTCACCCGGGCGGCGTTGGAGACGCTGGCTGTCGTCGCCTATCGGCAACCCGTCACGCGGGCACGAGTCAGCGCCGTGCGCGGCGTCAACGTCGACGCAGTGGTACGTACGCTGCTTGCCCGCGGCCTGATCGCCGAGGCGCGCGGTGACGTGATCGCGGCCAGCGCCTCCTTCGAGGAGGCCCTGGCAAACGATCCGCGGTTCGAGCCGGCTCGC
>JBMYXJ010000305.1:0-4264 GCA_049608285.1 Mycobacterium sp.
ACCCAGACGAGATTCGCGCCCAGGTCGCAGAACTGCTGTGCGACCACACTGATGCCGGCGATTCCGAGCTGGATGCTGTCGCGGCGCGCCTGGAGCAGGCGCATGATCTCCTGGTGCACGCGCTGGAATCGGTCGAGAAGGGCTGATCCGCGTGTCGCGGCGCGCTCGGGTGGACGTCGAGCTGGTACGACGTGGCCTGGCCCGCTCGCGCCAGCAGGCCGCTGAGCTCATCGGCGCCGGGCGAGTCAGTATCAACGGGATGCCCGCCGCCAAACCCGCCACTGCCATACCCATGTGCGCCAACCTGACCGTCACCGATCTAAGCGAGCAATCCTGGGTATCACGCGGGGCGCATAAATTGATCGGTGCCCTCGACGCGTTCGACATTTGCGCCGATGACCGGCGTTGTCTGGACGCTGGCGCCTCGACCGGCGGGTTCACTGAGGTGCTGCTCAACCGCAAGGCCCGCGAAGTGGTCGCCGTGGATGTCGGGTATGGACAGCTCGCCTGGTCGTTGCGCAATGATCCGCGGGTGACGGTCATGGAACGCACCAATGTGCGCGACCTCACCGCCGACGCGCTCGGGGGCTGCGTAGACCTCATCGTGGCCGACCTGTCGTTCATATCGCTGACGACTGTCTTGCCCGCGCTGACCGTGTGCGCGGCGCCAGGCGCCGATATCGTTCCCATGGTGAAGCCACAGTTCGAGGTAGGAAAGGACCGGGTGGGCGCGGGCGGGGTCGTGTCAGACCCGACGCTGCGCGCCGAGGCGGTGCTCTCCGTTGCCCAGCGCGCGGCCACCCTGCATTGGTATACCGTGGCCGTCACTGCCAGTCCGTTACCCGGCCCCGCTGGAAACGTTGAGTACTTTCTGCACATGCGGGCAGACACCGACCGCCCGCTACTGGCCGGATCGCTCGAGGACGCGATTCGACAGGCCGTCGACGAGGGGCCGCAATGACACACGAACGCACCATCATGCTCGTCGTCCACACCGGCCGCGAGGAGGCTACCGAGGTCGCGCGCCGCGTCGAGAAAGTGCTCGGCGACAACGACATTGCGCTCAAAGTGCTCTCCGCTGAGGCGGTCGATCGAGGACCACTTCATCTGGCGCCTGACGATATGCGGGCGATGGGGGTGGAGATCGAGGTGGTCGACGCGGACCCCCAGGCTGCCGCCGGATGTGAGTTGGTGTTGGTTCTGGGCGGAGATGGCACATTCCTACGCGCCGCCGAGCTCGCCCGCAATGTCGAGATTCCCGTGCTCGGCGTCAATCTGGGCAGAATCGGCTTCCTGGCCGAGGCCGAAGCAGATTCGATCGACACGGTCCTCGAGCACGTGATCAGACGCGACTATGTGGTCGAAGAGCGGATGACGCTGGACCTGTCGATCCGTGCACGGGGAAAGCTCCTGGATCGCGGGTGGGCGCTCAACGAGGCCAGCCTGGAGAAGGGCCCGCGATTGGGCGTGCTCGGCGTTGTCCTCGAAGTCGATGGACGACCCGTATCGGCCTTCGGGTGCGACGGCGTTCTGGTGTCCACGCCGACCGGATCGACGGCCTACGCGTTCTCCGCGGGTGGCCCCGTGCTGTGGCCAGATTTGGAGGCGATCCTGGTGGTTCCCAACAACGCCCATGTCCTGTTCGCCCGCCCGATGGTCACCAGCCCGGCCGCCTCGATCGCCATCGAAATCGAGGCGGGCGGCCATGATGGCCTGGTCTTCTGTGACGGGCGCCGAGAGATGGTGTTACCGGCTGGGGGCAGGCTCGAGGTCACGCGGTGCGGCACGCCGCTGAAGTGGGCCCGCCTGGACAGCGCGCCGTTCACCGACCGGCTGGTGCGTAAGTTCCGATTGCCGGTCACGGGGTGGCGCGGGCAGTAGTGCTAGCTGAGATTCGTATCGAGTCGCTGGGTGCCATTCGGGCTGCGACCGCCCAGTTCGACTGTGGTCTGACTGTGCTGACCGGCGAGACCGGTGCGGGCAAGACGATGGTCGTCACCGGGCTCCATCTCGTGGGCGGTTCACGGGCCGACCCGACCAAGGTGCGCTCGGGCGCTGATAGGGCGGTGGTCGAGGGTCGTTTCGTGACAACCGAACTCAGTGACAGCCTGACCGCCCAGCTGGAGGAGATGCTGGATTCCTCAGGCGCAGAACGTGACGACGACGGCAGCGTCATCGCGGCCCGCTCAGTGAATCGTGACGGGCCGTCGAGGGCCTACCTCGGTGGCCGCAGCGTGCCGGCCAAGTCGCTGAGCGGCTTCACCAGCGAACTTCTGACCGTGCATGGCCAAAACGATCAACTGCGATTGATGCGCCCCGAACAGCAGCGCGCCGCCCTGGACCGCTACGCCGACGTCGACAAGCCGTTGCGGTGGTACCGCACACTGCGACATGACTGGCTCGAGGCCAGACGCGATCTTGACGCTCGTCGCCGCCACGCACGCGAGCTGACCCAGGAGGCCGATCGGCTCAACTTCGCGCTGAATGAGATTGACATGGTTGCACCGCAACCCGGCGAAGATGACGCCCTGGTTGGCTACATCCGCCGACTATCCGAACTCGACGCACTGCGTGAGGCCGCCCATGCTGCGCGCGCGAACCTGTCCGGCGCGATCGACGATGTCGGCTCGGCCGAAGGCTTCTCCGCGGCAAATGCGGTCGGCAAGGCGCGCTCGGTGCTTATGGGAACCGACGACGCAGCGCTCAGGACGCTGGCTGAACAGCTCGACGGGGCTTTGGCGGTGCTGGTCGATGTCTCGGGTGAGTTGGGCCGGTTTCTCTCCGAACTGCCCAGTGATGCAAGCACGTTGGAGACGAAGCTTGCGCGTCAGGCCGAGTTGCGGACGTTGACTCGCAAATACGCTGCGGACATCGACGGTGTACTGGCGTGGGCGTGCGAGTCGCGCGATCGGCTCGCTCAACTCGATGTTTCCGAAGAGGCCCTGGGCGAATTGGAGCGCCGCGTCGATGCGCTAGGCGCCAAGGTCGCTCAAGCGGCGCAGGACCTGACCAAGGTTCGAGTGAAGGCAGCAAAGGGATTGTCGAAAGCCGTAACCGCGGAGTTGGCCGGATTAGCAATGGCCGGTGCGGACTTCACCATCGCCGTCGGCCCACTGGCAGCGCGCGCCGACGACAGCGCACCGCTGGTGCTGGCATCGGGTTCTGCGGTACATGCCGGTCGTGACGGGGTGGACTCGGTCGACTTCGGCTTCGTCGCGCACCGCGGATCCGAGAGCCTGCCATTGAACAAGAGCGCTTCGGGCGGTGAGCTCTCCCGCGTCATGCTCGCCCTCGAGGTGGTGCTGGCCGCGTCGACCGAAGGCACCACGATGGTGTTCGACGAAGTCGATTCGGGCGTGGGTGGACGCGCCGCCGTCCAGATCGGTCGGCGGCTGGCGCGATTGGCCCGTACCCACCAAGTAATCGTGGTCACCCACCTGCCTCAAGTCGCGGCCTACGCCGACGTACATCTTGTGGTGGACAGCGGTTGCGAACAGGTGAAATCCAGCGGTGTGCATCGCCTGGACGGCGAGGCCCGGGTTGTCGAGTTGGCACGAATGCTGGCTGGGCTGGGGGAGACCGATAGCGCCCGCGCCCATGCCCGCGAGCTTCTCGATGCCGCCCGGCGTGACCGCGAGCAGACATTGCAGACGTGTGACAGAAGTGAAAATACTTAACTAATGAGGCTGGCGTTACGGCGCGCCTCCGACGCTTGACTGCCCATCCTGGTCAGAATCGGCCCATGAAGATGTCAGCGCTGCTGTCCCGTAATGCCAGCTCACGGCCCGGTGTCATCGGCACTGCCCGGGTTGACCGCGATATCGACCGGCTGCTGCGGCGCATCACGCCAGGTGACATCGTCGTCCTTGACGCGCAGGATCTTGACCGGATCACCGCCGACGCGCTCGTCGAGGCCAATGTTGCCGGGGTGGTGAACGCCTCGACGTCGATCTCGGGGCGTTACCCCAACCTCGGACCCGAGGTTCTGGTCGCCAACGGCATCATGCTGGTCGATGAGACCGGCCCTGAGGTCTTCAAGAAGGTCAAGGACGGTGCCCGCGTCCGGATCAATGACGGCGGCGTGTACTCCGGGGATCGCCGGCTGATTCTGGGCACCGAACGCACCGATGCCGAGATCCACGAGTTGATGCAGGAAGCCAAGGGCGGCCTCGTCGCACATCTGGAAGCGTTCGCAGGTAACACCATTGAGTTCATCCGTAGCGAGAGCCCGCTGCTGATCGACGGAATCGGTATCCCCGATATC
>JBMYXJ010000306.1:0-4263 GCA_049608285.1 Mycobacterium sp.
CAGAGGTCGCAGGTTCGAATCCTGTCCCCGCTACTAGGTAAAACGGCCCCCGGCAGATTCGCCGGGGGCCGTTTTCGTTGGGGTTGGGAACATGTTCGGGCACATCAGCCTCGCTAGAGAGTTTTGATGAATTTGCCCGGGTCTGGCGCCCTCAGTTGCGGTGCGCCAGCGCCGCCATGCCGTACAAAGCCGAACACAATCACATCTCCATCCTCCTACGTCCTCGAACCGCATACCTGAATCGAGGCCTAGGGGAGGTGCCGTGCAGCCGGTACCGTGGACTCTGGAGAAGCCGGAACCATTCCTTGTAAGACAGGCTCCGACGCCACGAGACAACGAAGGACCTAAGTTCATACGACTCGAGGAGCGTGCGCGTCGGGATGATGGAGAAAGCGCTGATCGTTGGTGATGACGACATCTGCGAGATTGCCGAGGTCAGTGCGCGGGTTATGTCCGGGCTGCAGGTGGTAGTCGCCTCAGCGGGTGCCGCGTGGGGCTGGCGATTGAAATCCGTCAGCTTATTGATGCAGTGAATCGCAGCTGAACATGGAAGCAGCACCGATCCCCGCCAACGACCACCAGCGGCTCACCGAACTTGTCGACCTCAACCTGCTCGATACCCCACCAGACGATGCGTTGGATCGGATCACCGAAGCGGCGGCAAGCTACTTCGGCATGCCGATCACCCTCGTCACCTTGATCGACCGCGATCGTCAATGGTTCATGTCCCGAGTAGGGCTTGACACCGAGGAAACGGGACGTGACGTGTCCTTCTGCGGCCACGCGATAATGGGCGATGAAATCTTCGTAGTTCCGGACACGAGCAAGGATCCACGGTTTGTCGACAACCCGTTGGTCACCGGCGATTCCAGCGTCGGGTTCTACGCGGGATTCCCTCTGCATGGTCCGGCAGGACTCACGCTGGGAACACTCTGCATCATCGATCACAAGCCCCGAACTCTGAGCGGCACCGACATGCGCATGCTTCGCGTCCTGGGTGAAGCCGCAGAGCGACGGATAGCAGAACTGTGGCGGTCCAAGCGATTCGGTGCAATAGGCGGTCTTGAGACGACATTTGGAAAATGGTTCACGACAACGGTATCCGGGCTGATCCTCATCGACGGCCACGGCACGATTCTCGACTTCAATCCCGGTGCCGCGGCGATGCTCGGCTACGACCGTGCGGAGGTTCTGGGGCACAACGTGTCTATGCTCATGCCCGAGCCGTACCACTCCGAACACGACGGTTACTTGCAGCGCTACCAGGTGACCGGTGAGAGGCACGTCATCGGGATCGGCCGTGAAGTCGTGGCGCAGCATAAGGACGGCTCCCACGTACCCATTGTCCTCAACGTTGCCGAAGTTGAATCCAACAAAGGGCGGCGCTTCGCCGGATTACTGACAGAAGTCGGCGGACACAAGAATGCCGAGGCGGAGCTGGAGTACTTCTTCTCCGTGGCACTCGATCTCTTTTGCGTGTCAAACACCGACGGGATGTTCGTCCGCGTCAACCCTGCGTTCGTGGAGCTATTCGGGTACTCAATGGACGAATTGCTGCGCATTCCGGCCTACGGCTTGGTCCACCCCGATGACCTCGAGAACACGCGAGCCGAGACTGTGAAGCTGGGCGAGGGCACAGACACGATCCGTTTCCAAAACCGAATACGCTGCAAGGACGATACGTACAAGGTCCTGATGTGGTCAGCGCGGGCTCGAGTCGAGACAGGTCATATCTATGCTTCGGCCCGCGATGTCACCGAGCAGGTTGAGCGAGAACGAGAACTTGCTCGACTCGCCGACATCATCGAAGCCGCGCCTGAGTTGGTGGCAATTCTGCGCGCCGACGGTTCGGTAATCCAGCTGAATCTGGGTTGGAAGCGCGTACTCGGTCTCGCCGATCACGAACGTGTGCCCGAGAACATCACCGAGTTGTATCCGCCGAAAGAGGCTGCTGCTCTACTCGACGACTGCATCCCCATCGCCATCGAGCGGGGAAATCACCGCGGTGAATCTCAGGTCCGGGGGGTGCGCGGATTGCTGGTGCCCGTCCAGCAGACCGTGCTTGCCCACGGCGACGAAAAGGGCGTCATCACACACTTTTCGGTCATAGCCCATGATGTCAGTGGCTACAAGGAAGTCGAACGAGTTAAGAACGAGTTCGTTTCAACCGTGTCGCACGAACTGCGCACTCCGCTGACCTCGATTCGCGGCTCGCTAGGACTGCTCGAAGCCGGCACGATGGGCCGGTTGCCAGAGAAAGCGTTTGACTTGATTCAGATGGCGACCCGGAACACCGAGAGACTGGTCAGACTGATCAATGATGTGCTGGACCTTCAGAAAATGCAGGCAGGCCGAATGGAACTGCACAAGGACAGGGAATCACTGGTCGCACTCTCGGATGAAGCGCTCGAAGGCGTGCGCGAGATGGCCGACAGCGCCGGCGTGAAGCTGGTGACTGAGTATTCCAAGCCCGCTCCGAGAAGCGATGTCGACCACGACCGGATCGTGCAGGTGGTGACCAATCTCTTGTCCAATGCCATCAAGTTCTCCCCAGCCCAGACAACGGTCACGCTTCGCGTTGACAGCGACACCGACCACGGCTTAGCCAAGATCTCAGTCATCGATGAGGGGTGGGGCATCCCAGCAGGCCAGCTGAACCGGGTTTTTGCTCCCTTCTCTCAACTCGATTCGTCATCAACACGCCAGAAGGGGGGGACTGGCCTCGGACTTGCGATCGCCCGCGACATCGTTGAACTTCACGGCGGCAAGATCGGAGTGGACGGCGAATCGGGTTCCGGCTCGACGTTCTGGTTCACGCTCCCCCTGATATAGCACTGAATAGCCTTCCGTTGCCCGAGTAGAGCCCGTAGTTGATGTTGGCGACGATTCGACGTAGGGGCCGTGTCGGCAAGAACCGCAGGATGCTTCACAATGCCTGCTATGACGACTGTCGAAACGAGGGATTGGGCGCAGCGGCTGTGGCGGGCTGTGCGCAAAGAGGCGCCGCCTCGCGCGGTCGCACCGCGTGACTCGTACTCAAATGATGAGATCGCGGTGATGTTGCGCACCCTCGGCTTAGCAATGCTGGAGGCGGGCCAACCGGTCAACATGGTGAGCGCCAGATTGTTGGCTATCGCATCGCGCTACACGACGAGGACGGTGCGGCTCGCGGTATTGCCCACGGTGATCATCGTCAAGGTCGACACCGGTCGGGCCACCGAGGTGGACCAGACCGATCGAGCCACGGTGCGGCTTGATCAGGCAGGCAAGATCGCTGAAATCTCAGACCTGGCCGAGGCCGGTGCGATTACTCCTGAGGATGCGGTCGCCGAGGTCTGCGCAGTACGAGAGCTGCCGCGAAGGTTCGGCGCTGCGACAACAATTTTCGGTCATGTGATGGCAACCATCGGTTTCGGGATGATGCTCAATCCCACCTGGGCGGCGCTGCCGGCCTATGCGCTGCTTGGCGCAGTCGTCGGTTCGGTGCTCGTGATCGCCCCGCGGTTCCCGGGGCTAGTGACCATCCAGGCGACGGTGTCGGCGCTACTCGTCACGGTGCTGGCAGGGGCGTACTTAGCCGATATCGCCGGCGACGGGATGCTCCGCATCATCGCGCCGCCGTTGATCGCACTGCTTCCCGGCTTCGCGCTCACGACCGGGGCCATCGAGTTGGCCAGCGGTCAGATGATCGCCGGCGCGTCCCGACTCGTCTACGGCGCGGCGCAGGTGGTGTTGCTGGCCGCTGGCGTGTTTCTCGGCGTCCGGCTTGTCGGTATGCCGACACCGCAGCACCAGTCGGCAGTGATGGGCGAGTGGTCTCTATACCTCGCCATCGTGATAATGGCCGTCGGCATGTATCTCTACCTGTCCGCTCCGCGCGGGTCGTTGATCTGGTTGGTTGTCGGGCTTGGCGTGGCGTTGATCACCCAAGATCTCAGTGGTGTCTTCATGGACCAGGCAATGTCCGGGGCGGTAGGCGCTTTCGTTGCGGTCCCGTTTGCGATGTTCGCCTCGGGCTTCAGGGGTGCACCACCACGCATGGTGATGCTTCTGACCGTGTTCTGGGGCTTGGTTCCTGGCGCATTGAGCTTCATGAACTTCGCGAAGAGAGCAGCCAGCAACGTCATCGACGTCAGCACCTTGCAGGGCACCGGCACGGCGGTGTTCGGCATCGCGCTGGGAACGCTCATCGGATATAGCGTCTTCCTCATGGTCAGCAGCGCCCGCCACCGGGGTTCAGCTGCACTCCAAGCCGCGACAGTG
>JBMYXJ010000307.1:0-4254 GCA_049608285.1 Mycobacterium sp.
ACGGTTTGAGGTAGTCGACCTCGGCAAGCACGAATTTGTATTCCGGCTCCCGCCTGGCCATCTCAAGATGGGCGGTGACCAGCTCGAAGCCGTTGGTCTGCCGGCATCGACCGGGCGGCTCCTCAGTCCACAGACTGGTATAGGCGCCCTGGGTGTTCCACCACACCGGGTCGTAATGGAAGTGGCTGACCATGAACATGGTCCAGCCCGGTTCGGCGACCGTGAAATCGAAGTCAACAACGCTCTCGCCGGCTACCGCGCACGCCGGCACGCTCCGCCCAGCCGCCGGGCCGGCGACCCTGACCGCGACCTCTAAAGATGCACCGCCGGGTTGCGCTGTCGACTCACCGATGGTCTGCAACCCCGCACCCTCGATACGAACCGGCGTCGGGGACGAGCAGCCGCGGTAGGACACTCGGACGATCTGGAGCGGTTCGTCAGTCGATCCGGTGAACAGCTCGGTGGATTCCGCCGCGAACACCTCGATGGGCATTTCGATGGGCATCGCCCAATCTTCCATTCCGCGCGCACGCGACCCTGTACCCGACACGCCAGGCGGCCATCATGCGGCCCACCCGGCCAGTGAGGCCCCAAGCAGACCGTCGCGACCGCCACACCTCGAAGTCGCCGTGCGATGGGGGCCGCCGGACCGCGGCTTCAGCCGAACAGGACTGCTGTGACCGGGGCCACAGCTGTTTTCACCCACCGGCAGATTTTTGAGAGACTGCAGCAATGAGCACTACCCGAAAGTCGCAGCACCGCGAGGTCGCCAAGTTGGATCGGGTGCCTTTGCCCATCGAAGCCGCCCGCATCGGAGCGACAGCATGGCAGGTCAGCCGCACCGGCGCCCGCGTGGTGAGCAAGCTCATCGGGCGCGGCTCGTTGCAGCAAAAGATTGTCAGACAGGTCCCGCAGACGTTCGCTGACCTAGGGCCGACGTACGTGAAGTTCGGCCAGATCATCGCTTCCAGCCCGGGCGCTTTCGGAGAACCGCTGAGCCGAGAGTTTCGCAGCCTGCTCGACCGGGTGCCAGCCGCCGACCCAGACGCAATGCACAAGCTGTTCCGGGAGGAACTCGGCGACGAACCGGCGAACCTGTTCAAGTCATTCGACGAGACACCGTTCGCCTCGGCATCCATCGCGCAGGTGCACTACGCCACGCTGCACTCCGGCGAGGAGGTCGTGGTGAAGATCCAGCGGCCGGGTATCCGTCGCCGGGTGGCAGCGGATCTGCAGATCCTCAAACGGGGCGCCCGGCTGGTCGAAGTGGCCAAACTCGGCCAACGCCTGTCGGCCCAAGACGTCGTCGCCGACTTCGCCGAAAACCTCGCCGAGGAATTGGACTTCCGGTTGGAAGCTCAGTCGATGGACGCCTGGGTCGCCCACATGCACGCGTCCCCGCTGGGAAAGAACATCCGGGTGCCCCAGGTGTACTGGAATCTGACCAGCGAGCGCGTGCTGACCATGGAGCGCGTCACCGGCGTGCGCATCGACGACGCCGCTGCGATCCGCGAGAAGGGCTTCGACGGCACCGAACTGGTCAAGGCTCTGCTGTTTAGTCTCTTCGAGGGTGGGCTGCGCCACGGCCTGTTCCACGGCGATCTGCATGCGGGAAATCTGTATGTCGACGACGACGGAAAGATCGTTTTCTTCGACTTCGGCATCATGGGCCGCATCGACCCGCGCACACGCTGGCTTCTTCGCGAGCTGGTCCACGCCCTACTAGTCAAGAAGGATCACGCGACGGCAGGCAAGATCGTCGTGATGATGGGCGCGGTGGGCACCGTCAAACCCGAGGCGCAGGCAGCCAAGGATCTGGAGAAGTTCGCCACGCCACTGACCATGACGTCCCTCGGTGATCTGAGCTACGCCGAAATCGGCAAGCAACTCTCCGCCCTGGCCGAAGCATACGACGTCAAGCTGCCACGCGAGCTGGTCCTCATCGGCAAGCAGTTCCTCTATGTCGAGCGCTACATGAAACTGCTCGCTCCGCGATGGCAGATGATGAGCGATCCGCAACTTACCGGCTACTTCGCGAACTTCATGGTCGAGATCAGTCGCGAACATTCCACCGACGGAGTCGAGGCCTGAGGGTGATCATCCGTACGGGCACAGCCAGGTCTGGAGATCCGGACAATCCGGTCGACATCTACTACGAGGACATGGGTGACCCGAACGACCCCGCAGTGCTGCTGATCATGGGCCTGGGTGCGCAATTATTGCTGTGGCGCAAGGGGTTCTGTGAACACCTCATCGACCAGGGTCTGCGGGTCATCCGCTTCGACAATCGCGACGTCGGATTGTCCACGAAACTGCCCGGCCAACACTCGGGGGCAGCACTGCTACCGCGGATGGCGCGATCCTTCATCGGCCTGCCCAGCCCCGCGGCGTACACGTTGGAGGATATGGCCGACGATGCCGCCGCGCTGCTCGACCACCTCGAGATCGACCAGGCACACGTAGTCGGCGGCTCGATGGGCGGCATGATCGCCCAGATTTTTGCCGCGAGGCACCAGGCACGCACCAAGGCACTGGGCGTGATCTTCTCCAGCAACAACCAGCCAGTGTTGCCGCCACCGGGGCCGCGCCAACTCGCGGCCATCCTCAAACGCCCCATCGACACCACGCGCGAGGCCATCATCGAGAACGCGGTGCGTGTCAGCAAGATCATCGGCAGCCCGGCGTACCCGGCGCCCGAAAGCCGCATCCGCGCCGACGCAATCGAAGGATATGACCGCTCCTATTACCCGGCCGGGATCGCCCGACACTTCGCAGCGATCCTCGGTAGCGGCAGCCTACGGCGGTACAACCGGCAGATCACGGCGCCCACCGTGGTCATCCACGGCAAGGCAGACAAGCTGATGCGGCCGATGGGTGGACGCGCGGTAGCACGCGCGATCAATGGTGCAAGGCTGGTCCTCTTTGACGGCATGGGCCACGAGCTTCCCGAACCACTGTGGGACGCCATCGTCGGCGAACTGAAGACCACATTCATGGAGGCATCCTGATATGCGCAATAATTCGCACGAACACCCCAGTGGGAAACCCAGGTCTGCTACCTCGACCCCAATCAGTTCACGCTGGGAAGTAACCACAAACACCGGAATCGCTGGGACGCCCACCCAAACGCTAGGGTTGCCCCTTCATGCGAGTGTCGCAGAGTGTCCCGCCGCGAGTTCGGTACGGTCTGCAGATAATCTGCAAGCAGAGCAAGGAAATCATGTCTGATCAATCCACCGACGCCTCGCGTCTGACGCCTCACTACGAGGACATCCAGGCTCACTACGACCTCTCGGATGACTTCTTCGGTGTGTTCCAGGATCCGACCCGCAAGTACAGCTGCGCATACTTCACGGGACCGAACACCACGCTGTCCGAGGCGCAGCTGGCCAACGTTGACCAGCACCTCGACCGACTGGACCTCAAGCCCGGCATGACGCTGCTCGAGGTCGGCTGCGGCTGGGGCCTGACCCTGCAGCGTGCAATGGAGAAGTACGACGTCAACGTCATCGGTCTGACTCTCAGCAAGAACCAGCACGCCTACTGCAACCAATTGCTGAGCAAGCTCGACTCCGAGCGGACCTTCGATGTGCGATTGCAGGGATGGGAACAGTTCCACAGTCCGGTCGACCGAATCGTGTCGATCGAGGCGTTCGAGCACTTCGGTAAGGAACGCTGGGACGACTTCTTCAAGACCTGCTTCGAGATCCTGCCCGAAGAAGGCCGGATGACCATCCAGAGCAGCGTCGGCTATCACCCCTACGATCTCGCAGAGCGGGGCAAGAAACTCACCTTCGAGCTGGCACGCTTCGTGAAGTTCATGATCACCGAGATCTTCCCCGGCGGGCGGGTTCCCACCACCCAGTTGATGGTGGAGCACGGCGAGAAGGCCGGCTTCTCGGTGCCTGAGACCCTGTCGCTGCGCAACCACTACATCAAAACGCTGGGCATCTGGGCGGGCCGGTTGGAAGCCGCCAAAGACGAGGCAATCGCAGCCACCGACGAAGAGAACTACCACCGGTACATGAAGTACCTGAACGGCTGTCAGTACTACTTCATCGACGAGAGCATCGACGTCAGCCTCATCACCTATCTCAAGAAGGGCGTCGCTGCCTGAGCCTTGGCCGCGGCGCGGGCTCGTCCGCGACTAACGAGCGATTGTGCGCAGTTTCGGTGCCCTGACCGTCGCAGCGGGCGACGTGCAAGAAACGCCGGTTCCCGCGTGCAAGCCCCTCCTCGCACCCATCCTCAGGA
>JBMYXJ010000308.1:0-4246 GCA_049608285.1 Mycobacterium sp.
CTGCTGACCGGCAGGTGGCCCGGAACACCGGGCGGCCGGCGAGCGCCCGGCGGTAGGTCGACCGGCCCGATCCGCTCGCTGGCCGGCGGCAACTCGCCAGCGTCCAACAGCGCGGATACCGCGGCCGGGGTACCGTCCACCGCCGCCATGTGCACCGAGGGAGGCAGGCCCACGTCAATTCGGGAGTCGAGTTCGGCCTGGGCATGCCCGATCGGATCCCACCGGATCAGTGCCTGCACGGTGGCTAGCGCGGATTCTGCGACGACAACGACGACGCCGCCCTCTGCCCGGCTTCGGACCAGGGCGGCCGCTGCCATCCACCGCCGCAGCGTGTCCTCGGCGGCACGCAAGTCCTGTCTGCCCAACAGCGCCCAGCCGTCCAGCAATAACGCGGCGCCGTACCCATCGGTAGTGGTCGGCTCAACGCCGGGGGTCGCCACGACCACCGCGGGGTGCTGGGACACGCGGTCCACCACGTCCTCACCGCCGGAGGTGACCACCGGCACCCCGGGAAACGCCCGGCCCAGTTCCTCAGCAGTACGGCGCGCGCCGACGACGACAGCACGAACCGAGTTGGATCCGCACCGCACACACAGCAGGGCCAACTCGTCGCGTCCGCACCATCGGCACAGGGCGCCGGCGGCGTCACGGTCGGGCAGTGAGAGGGGGCCGGTGCAGTTCCGGCACCTGGCGATGGTGCGGCACCGCCCACATGCCAGCGAAGGAACATAACCCCGCCTGGGCACCTGTACCAGCACCGGCGAGCCGCCCGCCAGCGCAGCCCGGGCTGCATCCAGGGCCACCGAGGGGAGCCTGGCGGTGCGGGCAGCTGGGTCTCGTTGCTGTGCATAGGCGCTATCCTCCAGCGCGACCACACGCGGCGCCCGCATCCGCAGCACCTGCCGAGGTGCAGTCAGATCATGTGCCCAGCCGCTGCGCACCAGGGCTTGCACTTCGGCGCTGCGGGCGTAGCCACCGAGCAGTGCCGCGCAGCGTAACTGGTGCGCACGCAGCATCGCTACCTCGCGAGCGTGCGGATAGGGCGCCCGCGGTTCGGCCAGCGAATCGTCGCCGTCATCCCAGACCGCCACCAGTCCCAGCTTGGCCACCGGCGCGAAAACCGCACTGCGCGTACCGATCACCAGACGCGCGTCGCCCCGCAGCACAGACAGCCATCGTCGGTAGCGCTCGGCAGGTCCCAGGCCGGCCGACAACGCGACCACCCTGCTCTCCTCGACCACGGTGGTGGCAGCGTCGTAGAGCAGCTCCACATCACGTTGATCGGGAAGCACGGCAAGCACGCCGCGGCCGGAGCTCACGGTCACTGCGGCGGCCTCGGCCAGCCGCTGCGACCAAGACTCACCCGGCAACGCCTGCCACCCGGCCCGCGCGGCCCGGCCGTCTTGGAGCGCCGCAATGAACTGCGCTCCCCCGCTATAGGCCGACCAGCCGGACGTGTCCAGGGCCTCAGTGCGGCTGTCCACCGGCGCCCCGCGTGGTGGATGGGGCTTCTTCTCCACGCTGGCGTGTCGGGGAGGGACTGCCAGCCGCAGCACATCGGCGCGGGTTCCCGCGTATCGGGCGGCGACCGCCTCGGCCAGACGACGCACATCGTGGGTGAGGACGCGTTCAGCCGAGACCACCTTGTCGAGCCAGCCGAGCTTACCGACATGGTCTGTGTCTGAACGCCTTTCGAGGATAAATGCGTCGACCAGCCGGCCGTGGAAGCGCACCCGCACCCGCACGCCGGGCTGAGCGTCATCGGATTGCGCTGCCGTCACCAGGTAATCGAATTCGCGGTCCAGGTGAGGCACCGTCAGCATGGGCAGCACCCGAGCGACCGGTTCGTGCTCAGCAGCCTGCCGGGTAGTCGTCACTGGCCAGGTCTAGCAGACAGTCCTGACGACCGGCCGAAGAACCTACTAAATCAGGCGGCAGCCGTGCCGCGATCGCCGTTGTCCCCGTTGGCCGGAGTCGGAATCAAGCGACGTCTCGGGACCGCCAAAGGCAGCCCCTGGCGTCCGGATGCGTACGGTGTGTGCCATGCCCCTGGATGACGTCCTGCAGCAGGTGCTCGAGGTTGTTCCGTTTCAGCTGACCACCGACGGCGGACCACAGCAGGCCCGTCAGCGCTTTGCCGACCTTCCGCGCCAAGCGGTGCATCCGGAGGTCACGGTTGCCGATCGCACGATCGAGGGCCCCGGCGGGCCGCTTCGCATGCGCGTCTACCGTCCCCCATCTGAGCAATCCGTGCTTCCGGTAGTCGTCTTCATCCACGGAGGCGGGTGGTCGGTCGGTGACCTGGACACCTACGACGGCTCCGCGCGGATGCACGCCGTAGGCGCCGAGGCGGTGGTCGTGTCGATCGACTATCGGCTGGCGCCGGAGCACCCTTTCCCCGCCGCCGTCGACGACGTCTGGGCGGCCACCCGGTGGGTGGCCCGGAATGCCGAACAGATCGGAGCCGACCCGGATCGCCTGGCCGTGGCCGGCGACTCCGCGGGCGGGAACTTGGCGGCTGTGGTGGCACAACTGGCCCGCGATACCTCCATCGCGATGCGGTTTCAACTGCTCTGGTACCCATCCACCACCTTCGATACCTCGCTGCCGTCATTCACCGACAACGCCGAAGCCCCCATCCTGACCTTGGCGGCATGCAAGGGCTTCACCCGCTGGTATGTCGGCGACGCGGACATGTCAGCGCCACCGGCCACGCTGGTGCCTGCGCGGGGCGAACTGTCGGGTCTACCCGCCGCCTATGTCGCCGTAGCCGGTCACGACCCGTTGCGCGACGACGGCGCCCGGTACGCCGAACTGCTGGCCGAGGCAGGGGTTGCGGTCGAACTGCACAACGCCGAGTCGCTGGTGCACGGCTTCATCGCCTACGCCGGGGTCGTTCCCGCTGCAACCGAAGCCACCGAACGCGGTCTGAGGGCCCTGCGATCGGCGCTGGCAATCGTCGCCTGACCGCACTCTCGCGCCGCTGAGCAGTCGAACCGTCGGCACCTCCGCCGCGACGCCACGCGCGCTATCAGGAGAGCGGCATGGCCAAAGCCGAGGGCGCTGGCTGCTCCAGCGTTAAGGTTTTGCAGAAGCGCTCCCCGGGGAGGTCGTATGACAGCGCGTGACCACGCTGTGCTCGATTACCAGACGGTGATCGTCGGTGCCGGTTTCTCCGGTATCGGGACGGCGATTCAGCTGGACCGCTGCGGTCTCAGTGACTATCTCGTCGTCGAAGCCGGCGAGGAGCCTGGGGGCACCTGGTACTGGAATACCTATCCTGGAATCGCAGTGGATATTCCGTCATTCTCGTATCAATTTTCCTTCGAGCAAAGTACTGCCTGGTCACGGACCTACGCTCCGGGAAACGAGCTTCAGGCCTACGCCGCTCACTGCGTGAACAAGTACGGGCTGCGCTCCCGGATCCGGTTCGGCACCAAGGTTCTAGGCGCGGATTTCGATGAAGCACAAGCTTTTTGGCGTGTGCGCCTGGATGCCGGGGCAGGACCCGAAACGGTGACCGCAAGGTTTCTGATCAATGCCAGCGGGGTGTTGACGGTCCCCAACCTGCCCGATATCGCCGGTGTCGACTCTTTCGCCGGAACGACCGTGCACACCGCGCGTTGGGACCACGACCAGGAGCTGTCCGGCAAGCGTGTCGCCATCATCGGGACCGGCGCGTCCGCAGTGCAGGTGATTCCCGAAATCGCGCCGATAGTTGAGCGCCTGACGGTCTTCCAACGCACCCCAATCTGGTGTTTTCCGAAGTTCGATGTCCCGTTGTCGGCCGCAGCCCGCCGGATGATGCGGCTCCCGGTCGGCAGGACGCTGCAGCGCCTGATCAGCCAGGCCTACGTCGAGTTCACGTTCCCGCTGGCCGCGCAATACTTCACGATCAATCCGCTGGCCAAGCGGATGGGCGCACTCGGCGCAGCGTACCTTCGCAAGCAGGTCGACGATCCGGTCATCCGGGACCAACTGAGGCCTCGCTACGCGGTGGGCTGTAAGCGGCCCGGATTCCACAACACCTACCTCTCGACGTTCAACCGCGACAATGTCGATCTGGTGACAGAGCCGATCGACAAGATCACCGGCTCGGGGGTGGTGACCACCGACGGAGTCCCGCACGAGGTCGACGTGCTGATCCTGGCTACCGGCTTCAAGGTGCTCGACATCGATAACGTGCCCACGTTTCCGGTCAGCGGCCCGGGGGGGCGCTCACTTGCCCGATTCTGGGACGAGAACC
>JBMYXJ010000309.1:0-4242 GCA_049608285.1 Mycobacterium sp.
GTTCGGGCCGTATGGCTACGTCGGCTCCTCGTACTTCGCGCTGATCGAAGCGCAGACCCGTCACATCGTCCGCTGCCTGGACGCCGCCCGCCGCCGACGCGCCACCCGCGTGGAGGTGCGTAAGGAGGCCAACGACCGGTATTTCGCCGAAATGATGAGCAAGCGCCACCGTCAGATCTTCTGGCAGAACAGCTGCCAGCTGGCCAACAGCTACTACTTCGACCAGCATGGGGACGTACCGCTGCGCCCGGCAACCACGTTCGAGGCGTACTGGCGCAGCCGCCGCTTCCCCATCGACGACTACGAATTCGTGTCCTAGTCGTCAGGCGAACTAGATCACGCTCTTGAGGTCGTCGACCTTGTTGGTCTGCTCCCACGGCAGCTCGACATCGGTGCGGCCGAAATGGCCGTAGGCCGCGGTCTGCGCGTATATCGGACGCAGCAGGCCAAGGTCCCGAACGATGGCACCGGGCCGCAAGTCAAACACCTCGCCAATCGCCTTCTCGATCTTGAGCGGGTCCACGGTTTCGGAGCCAAACGTCTCCACGAACAGGCCAACCGGCGCGGCCTTGCCGATCGCGTAGGCGACCTGAACCTCGACGCGCTCTGCCAGTCCTGCGGCGACGATGTTCTTGGCTACCCAGCGCGTCGCGTACGCCGCCGAACGGTCCACCTTGGACGGATCCTTGCCGGAGAACGCGCCGCCACCGTGGCGGGCCCATCCGCCGTAGGTGTCGACGATGATCTTGCGACCCGTGAGGCCGGCGTCACCCATCGGGCCGCCGAGAACGAACTTGCCCGTCGGATTCACCAGGAGCCGCGGCGAGGACGTGTCGAGGGTTTTGTGGCCTAGCTCGGTGCATACCGCGTCGATGACATGTTGGGTGATCTCGGGGGCCAGCTGCGCTTCCAGGTCGATGCCCTCGGCGTGCTGGGTGGAGAGCACGACGGTGTCCAGCCGCACCGGCGTCGTGCCGTCGTACTCCACGGTGACCTGAGTCTTGCCGTCGGGGCGCAGATAGCCGAGGGTGCCGTTCTTGCGGACCTCAGTCAGCTTGCGGGACAACCGGTGGGCAAGTGCGATCGGCAGCGGCATCAATTCGGGAGTGTCGGCGATCGCGTAGCCGAACATCAGCCCCTGGTCACCGGCGCCCTGAGCGTCCAGCGGATCGGCCGCACCGCCCACCCGTGTCTCATGCGCGGTGTCCACACCCTGGGCGATATCGGGCGACTGCGCGCCGATTCCGATGTTCACCCCGCAGGTCAGACCGTCGAAGCCCTTGTCGGAATGGTCGTAGCCGATCTCGAGGACCCGGTCACGCACGGTGTTGGTGATGTCGGCGAACGCGGACTTGGCCGTTGTTGTCACCTCACCGACGACGTGGACCTGGCCAGTCGTCACCAATGTCTCGACTGCTACCCGCGACTGGGGGTCATCGGCGAGCAGGGCGTCCAACACCGAATCACTGATGGCGTCGCAAATCTTGTCAGGATGCCCCTCAGTTACAGATTCACTGGTAAACAGCCGAGTTCCACTCACGGTCATCCCTTCCACTCAAGCCCGGCTTGAGATAATTAGTTAGTCAAATTATACAGCACGTCATACATCGCGAGGAGTTCTCGCCTTACACTCCAAGGCCTTTCACAGCCTGGTTCCAGAAAACAGAAGGATAGTTGTTCGCCCTACCCGCCATCGCTCTTCAGGAAGGCCGCGATCGAGTCCACAATACGACTAGCGATCAGTGTCTTCGAGCCGCGTTCCATGGCCGCCTCGGTTCCATCGGCCGAGAGAAGCCAGCCATCGTTGTGATCGACCTCAAAAGCACGGTTGTCACCCACCGCGTTGACCACAAGCAAGTCGCATCCCTTGCTCTTGAGCTTAGCGCGAGCATAGAACAACACATCGCCGCGAGCGTCGCCCGTCTCGGCGGCGAACCCCACGATCGCTCTCATATTGGGCAGCTGGCCGTCGGCGCGGGCCCGCACCGCCCCGGCGAGGACGTCATCGTTTCGGATCAGTTCGATAGTGGGTTCGTCGACCCCTTCGGGTCCCTTCTTGATTTTGCTAGTCGCCTGATGAGTGGGACGGAAGTCGGCCACCGCCGCGGCCATGACCAACACGTTCGCGTCAGGCGCACGCTTGGAGACGGCGTCGCGCATCTGGGTGGCTGAACCGACGTGGACGACGTCCACACCCGCCGGATCGATGAGTCCTGCGGTATGTCCGGCGATCAACGTCACTTCGGCACCACGCTGGGCCATCACGCGGGCCATCGCATAGCCCTGTTTGCCCGAACTGCGGTTGCCGATAAAGCGAACCGGATCGATCGGCTCACGAGTACCCCCGGCAGTCACGAGCACCTTGACCCCGGAAAGGTCATACGACAGCGCGTCACCGCGATCGAGAAGCAAGTGAGCCAGCGTGCATATCTCCTCAGCCTCGGGCAACCGGCCCGCACCAGTGTCAGCACCGGTCAGCCGGCCTGAGGCCGGCTCCATCACGATCGCGCCACGACCGCGCAATGTGGCCACGTTGGCGACAGTCGCCGGGTGCAACCACATCTCGGTATGCATCGCCGGGGCGAACAGCACCGGACAACGTGCGGTCAGCAGCGTCGCGGTCAACAGGTCATCAGCGCGGCCGGCGGCGGCGCGGGCCAACAGATCGGCGGTGGCCGGCGCGACCACGACCAGATCTGCGGATTGACCTATCCGCACATGCGGTACTTCATGGATGTCTTCGAAGACGCCGGCGTGAACAGGGTTGCCCGACAATGCCTCGAAAGTGGCGGCACCGATGAACCGCAAGGCCGAAGCGGTCGGAACGACTCGAACGCAATGCCCTGCCTCGGTGAGCTGACGGACGAGTGTAGCGGCCTTGTAGGCGGCAATGCCTCCGGCCACGCCGACGACGATCTGCTTACTCGGAGGCCTCATCGGTTGACCTGAGAGGCTCGTCACCGTCATTTTCGCTCTTCGTCGGAGAGTCTCATGGCCGGACGGTGCCCGCCGCTACTCGCCCTCGGTGTGCTCGAGCAGGTCACCGTGGATCTCGCGCATAGCGATCGACAGCGGCTTCTCCTGTAGGCCTGGCTCCACCAGCGGACCCACGTACTCGAGGATCCCGTCACCGAGCTGGTTGTAGTAATCATTGATCTGACGTGCACGTTTGGCGGAATAGATCACCAATGCGTACTTGCTCGATGCGCGGTCCAGCAACTCGTCGATGGGAGGATTGGTAATACCCAAAGGTGTGTCATAGGCACCGGCGGCGGACGGATCGATGTCCGTGGCTGTCAGCCGCGTGTCGGCGTGCGGGGTGCTCACGTAGAAGGTCTCCTGCAGTTTCGGTTGATTCGTTTCTGACACGCATCGGGCGGCGATCATGGTCGATCGCGCGACACCTCCGTGTGGGCCACCAGCAAGGATACCAATTCAGCGCAGGCAGACTCCAATTGACTGTTGACGATGACCTTGTCGAAGTCATCCTGGGCGGCCAGCTCAGCCCGCGCCGTCTGCAATCTACGAGCCATCACTTCGGCGGACTCGGTGCCGCGGCCGGATAGTCGGGCCTCAAGCGCCTCCCAATTGGGCGGAGCCAGAAACACGGTGGTGGCCTCCGGCATCGCCTGCTTGACGGCTCGCGCCCCGGCCAGATCGACCTCGATCAGAACTGGCCTACTAGCGGCCTGGGCTGCCCGCACTGGCACTGCCGGCGTTCCGGAACGATGCAAACCGCCGTGGATCTCCGCCCATTCCAGCAGCGCATCCTGATCGATGAGCCGCTGAAATTGCTCGTCGGACACAAACAGGTAGTCAACGCCATCGACTTCGCCAGGTCGCGGCGCACGAGTAGTCACCGACACGCTGACATACAGGTCAGCCACTTGCATGCGCAGCGACCGAACAACGGTCGACTTCCCGACGGCAGACGGACCGGACAACACCACGACCGGGGCCGTGACCGCTTCGAAGGCGCTCCGCCCAAGCGGATCCCTGCTGTCCGGTCGCCTGCCTTCGTTCACCGACCTCCCTTACGAGAAGTCGAACTTTTCCAGCAGTGCCCTGCGCTGCCGATCACCCAGGCCACGCAACCGTCGCGTCGGGGCGATCTCGAGCTCGGTCATGATCTCCTGAGCCTTGACCTTGCCGACCTTTGGGAGGGCCTCCAGCAGCGCGGAGACTTTCATCTTGCCCAATATCTCATTGGACTCGGCGTCGGCGAGGACCTGCTTGAGGTTG
>JBMYXJ010000310.1:0-4237 GCA_049608285.1 Mycobacterium sp.
TGTAGTCCTCGCCATAGAGGACCTCGACCTGATGTTCCTCAACAGGTACCCATAACGCATAGGCGCCAGCCATTGCAGCAGTGAGCCCGGCGGCGGTGAGGCTACGCCGGCCCACCGCCGCGCCGCCGAGGGCGACGACGTATCCCAGATACTGCGGGTTGCGGGAGTAGCGATACATACCCTCCGTGGCGAGGGCGTCGTTGCGGGTTCCCTCTACTTCAGCTGCGCTGGCGAAGCGGCTCATCGCTGCGACGCATAGTCCAACCCCACTGAGGGCAGCAGTCCAGCCGACCGGAATTGCCCACCGCGGGGACTTCAATTGTTTGTCTGGTTTCGCGAGTGCCCACACCGTGCCCGCGGCGTGTGCACCGTATGCACTCCACATGAGAATGGCCGTCGAGCGGCGCAGCGAGTCACCGTTCTGCACGTCGCCTGCCATCCGAGACAGGAGCGGTATCCGGAGGGCCATGCGATGCCGTATCTGGGGCGGCATTACGCGGTAGCCCATCTCTGACGGCCGCCACTTGCAATGGACTCGAAGCGAACGGCGTGTGCCTCGTGGACCAACGTTGTGCTGTCAGATCGGCGGATTCCTACCATGAAGGCGCCATTGCCACAATTGCGATGTGGCAAACTTCTCCGTGGCGGTGGCCTACCTGTCAGACAGCGGGCGCTTCCAGTTGTCCTGGCTGCGGCAGCTTCAACGACGCGGGCGGCACGCTCGGACGCCTTCGCATTGAAAGTCAAAGATCGCTACGCACCATGGCCAGGATCGACCGCGGGCGCGCTCTCGGGAGTGTTCGACGTACACATGCCGTATGCCAATATTCCGGTCAGACTGGGGCGTGATTTCACGGAGCGCCACGCCTGAGGCCTTCCAGTCGGGGACTCTCAGCCTTCCACCAGCAGCACCTCGGCAGCCGCATCGGCATCGCCGAGCGCTACCAGCAGCGACGCTACCCACAATGACGCTGACGTGACCTTTGCCCAAGGCATGATTCCGCACCACCAGCAGGCAATCGAGATGAGCGACATGCTTCTCGGCAAGCAGAGCATCGATCCCGAGGTCATCTCACTGGCGAACCAAATCAAGAACGCTCAAGGCCCAGAGATCCAGCAGATGCAGGGCTGGCTTCAGGAGTGGGGAGCGTCGTCCTCGCCTGCACCTGCGCCGACCAGCACCGCAATGCCTGGCCACAATATGCCCGGCCACCAGATGCCTAGCGGCGACATGGACGATATGCCCGGTACAGGTAGCGGCGGCCACGGCATGATGTCGGAAGCCGACATGGCTGCGCTGCAGAACGCGCAGGGTCCGGAGGCGAGCCGACTCTTCTTGACGCAGATGATTGCCCATCACAAGGGCGCAATCATGATGGCGCAGGAGGAGATTGAACTCGGCCAGTTCCCGGCGGCGGTCGAAATGGCGCGCAACATTGTGTCTTCTCAGCAAGCGGAGGTCGACACCATGCAGGGGATGCTGAGCAAGTAGCGACTCGAGGGCTTGCCGGTCAGGTCCGTGTTGAGGCAGCGGTAACAGGGAAGTCGTCGGCACGTACCTGGGCTATGGGTAAGTCGACGGTGAATGTTGCGCCGGCGTCGGGTCCAGCGCTCGCTACGGAAATGGATCCACGGTGGGCCTCGACCAGCGCTTTGGCGATGGCGAGCCCTAAACCGGCACCGCCGTGCTCGCGATCGCGGGCGGCGTCGGCCCGGTAGAACCGCTCGAACACCCGGGGGAGGTGCTCGGCTGCAATCCCTTCACCGGTGTCGGCGACGGCGATCCTCAACCGGTCGCCGTCGCGGACACAGCTGAGTTCGACCGAGCCGCCGGACGGCGTGTGCCGCAGCGCATTTTCCAGCAGGTTGCCCAGGACTTGGGAGAGTCGTTGCTGGTCGGCCCACAGCGGCGGGAGTTCCGTCTGAAGGCGTACGCGTAGCGCAACACCTTTGCTGTCGTAGCGTTCCTTCGCCGCGGCGACGCAGTGGCGCGTCAGGCGGTCGACGTCAATGGTGGTGTACGACATGGAGACTGAGCTTTCCTCGGCCTTGGCGAGAGCGGCGACATCATCGGAAAACCGGACCAGCCGGCGGGTTTGGTCGCGCAGCATCGCCGCTGTCTGCGGGGTCAAAGTGCGCACCCCGTCTTCGAGTGCTTCGATATAGGCCTCCAGCACCGAGACCGGTGTGCGGATCTCGTGCGCCAAGTCTCCGAACAGTTGCTGTCGTGTCGAATCAACCGCTTGGAGCCGGGAAGCCATCTGGTTAAATGCGGTCGACAGCGCGTCGAAATCGTCGCCTAGTCGCGGTGGTGACACACGGATCTCGTAATTCCCCTGAGCGACATGGGTGGCGGCGGACGCAACCTCGGTGATGGACCGTTGGAGCCGTCGACTGACGTAGAAGCTGACGGCAAGCGCGGCCAGCGCCGACACCGCCAGGGCGCCTCCGATGGATATCACCGTCGCGTAGCCGTAGGCCTCCTCGGCGTGGAATTGCTCCGGGGAGTTCATCGGCACCCCCGCGCGGTGAACATGCTCGCGAAATAGGGGTGGACCGACGACGGCGGCCACCACCGCGGTCGTCGCGGCCCCGGCTACCAGCACAATGGCTTGGGCCGCCAGCAGCCGCAAGCCGATACCGGGACGACCCCACCGTTGACGTCGGCCAACTGTGGCCGCCGGCACGGTAGTCACTGTTCCGACCCCATCCGGTATCCCACCCCTCGCACGGTGGCGATGTAGCGCGGAGAGGCTGCATCGTCGCCTAGTTTGCGCCGCAGATGGCCGATGTGGACGTCGACGAGGTGCTCGTTGCCGACCCAGGGTCCGTCTCTGACGGTTTCAAGAAGTTGTCGCCGGCTCAGCACATTGCCCGGCCGGCCCGAAAGGGCTTCGAGAATGTCGAACTCTGTGCGGGTCAACAGAATCTGTTCGTCGTCGATGCGCACCTCACGTGCAGCGACGTCGATGCTGAGCGGGCCGAAGCGACGCGGTGGCGCGATGTCGGCCTCTGCGGTCGCGATGGCCGATTGCAGGACGCGGGGCCGGCGCAGCATGGCGCGAATGCGCGACGAGTTCGCGGGGGCTGAAGGGTTTGGTGATGTAGTCGTCGGCGCCGACGGTCAGTCCGAGGACGGTGTCGATTTCGGTGTCGCGGGCGGTGAGCATGACGATGTAGGCGTCGGAGAACGTGCGTATCTGTCTGCAGACTTCCAATCCATCGATGCCGGGCAGGCCGATGTCGAGGATGACGACATCGGGGTCGAGGTCGCGGGCGACGGCGATCGCATCGACGCCGTTGCCAGGCCACAGCCGCCTCGAACTGCTCGCGTTCCAAATAGCTGGCCACCACTTCGGCCAAGGGAAGTTCGTCGTCGACAACCAGGGCGCGGTATCCCTTCGCCTGCTCAGTCGGTGTACCCGGGGGGTGGTGCTCCATGGTGAACATGGTGCCCGCTGATACGGACGCGGCGGCGCGCGACTGCCGCAACGGCGCGATCTTCAGCAGATCTTTACAGGAGTCGTACCGGTTGCGTTCTGCAGGCGCGTGAGGCTGAACGGGGAAGGAGGACTCGACCATGCGGTGGGTGCTCGACGTCTGCCCCAACAGTCTCGATTGGCAGACGTGGCTGATGCTGTGTGCCATCGTCGTGGTGCTGTGGGCCGCCGCCATTGCCGGTGCGACGGCCTTGTTCCACGCTTCCGGGCAGGGCCGAGCTGAGCGGCGTGAGGCAAGGGAGGAGCCAAGTCCGACGCGCACGCATCAAACTCCAGCAAGTAGTCAACCAAAACTGAGACAGACTACTAATGGTAGAAAGTCGCCGACATGACGGCCGCGTCCGCGATAACCTCGGTACTGACAAGATGGGTGACCTCGGTCAGCTCTCGATAATCCGGACGACGTACGGGGTCATCCCGGCTTGGCGCACTGGTGAGACCTTGATGGGAACGCCAGTTCGTTGCGCCTCGATCATCTGCCCGCCGCCGAGATAGATGGCTTCGTGTTGACTTCCGCCCGGCCCCCAGAACAGCAGATCGCCCCGCTTGGCTTGGGAGGGTGGCACCTTTCGGCCGGCGTTGTACTGGTCACCGGACCATCGCGGCAGCAGTACTCCGACGCCGGCGAAGGCGAACCGTGTAAGGCCTGAACAGTCAAAGCCGACGGTGCCTGCCCCCTGGTCAACGCCGCGGGTGGGGCCCGTGAGGCTTCCGCCACCCCAGGAGTATGGGACACC
>JBMYXJ010000311.1:0-4232 GCA_049608285.1 Mycobacterium sp.
GGCGGCTGCCAGCAGATGTGCTGCGATGACGGGCCCGACCTCGCCGAGGTCGGCGGCCGCAGTCGGGCGCTGCCATCGCACCGAGGCCGGAGGGTCGGCGAAGCGAAGCGGATTGCGGCGGTGATAGTCCCGTATGGTTGCGGCGCTGACCCGCACCGACGCGGTGACATGCGCAAATACCGCGCGCCCGGCGGGCTGCGACAAGGTAGACGCCGCGACGCTTCCGATCTCGAGTCGCGCAACCTCGTCGGGCAACAGATCTGCCTCCGACGGCGCATGTGCTTCGCAGTCGGCCAGAGCCCTGGCTTCGGCCGCCACAACCCGTTCAGCGACGAGAACCTGGGTGATCCAGCGACGCAGCTGTCGGGCCTCACGGGTACCCGACTTCGGCAGTGCGTGAGCCGAAACCCCTGCACGCAGGACGCTTTCTCGGGCGTCCACTTCGGCGACCGTCACACAGTCGCTGCCGACCGTCGCCGCCACGTCAACGCGCATGCCGCACCCGCACCGAGACCGCCCGTGAGTACACCAGTTCCCCCGCGCACGCCACGCGGATCAACGCCCACCACAGCCCGGGTTCGGTCCACGCCGGCGGCGCGACCTCGAACTCCAACTCGACGACGCCGCGCGCCGGAAGGACGTCTCCGACGATGTTGGGACCTAACCACTCCCAGGTGCCCCACGGGGATATCACATGCGCTTCCACCGCGAGGTCGGCGTGAGTGTCGGTCCCCACGGTGATATTCAGCCGCGCTGTCTCGCCCGCCGCGACATCGACGGCCTGCGGCTCGGCGACCAGCCGCAGAACTTCGTCATCATGGCTTCCGAGCGAGATGACGCAGACATCCTCGACTGTCTGATGCCACGATGCCGGAATGGCCCCGCCGGTCGCGGCCAGCTCAGCGCGCACCGGGTAAAGACCAGGTGCTGCGTTGTCGGGAACGGCCACCTCGACGATGGACTCCAAATACTCTCCGGACGGCAACACGAACGGCAGTTCCTCCATGCCGAGATCCCAGCCCGAGGGCCCCACCAGGCGCACCCTGCCGTGCAACGCGGTATCAGTCGCGTCGCTGACCGCGGTGAGCCTGAGCGGTACCAAGTCGCCGCCGGAACCCTCGAGCCGGTGCGGATGCAGGTGCGCCACGGCCGGTAGTCCGCCGAGCGGGGCGGGCCCGCGATTGTGCAGCCAGTACCTCGCGTATAGCGGCTGGGCGGGTTCGGCCTCGGGAGCCAGGTTCACGTGTTCGGCTGGAAGAACCCGTGGGAAGTTGAGCTGCGTTCGCAGTGTGGCGATCTCATAGCCGTGCAGCGTCACCGCGTCAGCTTCGCCACCGAGCGGCTCTTCAATCAGGTCCAGCCGGGTCGGGGATGAGATATGGCGCAGCCCCGATTGCACGGTGACCTCGGCACGCCGGCCCAGCGTCTCGACGAGCCGGACAACGATGCCGTCGGCGGGGTCACTGTGGCGAGCGCTGCCGCGGGCTGTCGGGTTGCCCACCGCCTTGAGCGCACCGATGCTTGCCACGCGTTCGGGCTCAACCTCCAGCAGCGACCCCCACGCAGGTAGCCCACCGAAGGTCGGGTCGTGGCGAGCGATGACGGGCCGCAGCGGCTGATTGAATTCAGCGCTTCGGGAGGGCATGTCGATGTCTCGCCAGTCACCCTCGGCCGAGGTCACGGCGTAGTCGAAGGTGTGGGTCCAGTGCTGGAGCGCAAAATTGGATCCGTCGGGAACGGTGCGCCGAGGAGGATCGATCCAGGTTCCCGACGGCCATCCCGTGCAGGAACGCAACAAGGAAGCGTGCATGGTGCCCTCGGTGTCGACCGCGAACCCTGGAACCCCCCGGTTGATCACCGCCACGGTGCGCGATTCGAAGTCCTCGACTGCGCCTTCGGGGTCTTGGTCGACGATGATCTCCGCGTCGGCGAGGTCGTCGATCAGCGCGGCAACCGCCGCTGCGGTGTCTCCGTCGGCGCCAATGACCAGGACTGCTAGTGCGCCCGGGTCACGCAGATCGGCCCCAGGTACCCAGACGTCCCGCAGCGGCTTGGCGGCCGCGATCCATTCCCGCGGTGTCGCTCCGGATGCTCCGGATGCGCCGAGAACTTTTTCGGTAAACGCGTTATCGGTGGCTGCACCGATGCTGATCCGGACATCGGGCAGGTTCGAGTCGACGGCGAGATCGCCGTACCGGGGCGCATCGGCGACGGTGCACGTGGCGGTGACCCCCGCTCGGGCGAGTGCCGCCATCAGGTCACGGATCAGTGCTTCGGTCGTGGTGTCAGACCGCGTCGGGGACACCACCTCAGCCACCGAGATCGCCCGCACCTCACCGCCGCGAAATCGCACGCGCACCGCCGAGGACAGTCCGAACCAGCCGTATGCGGGGTTGTCCAGCGTGTAGGGGAAGACTGCGGTGTCCACCGATTCCACCGAACCAGGCTCGTGCAGCAGCCCGAAGCCACGACCGATCACGGCGTTACCGACCTCGCTGACCGGCATGGCCCCCGGTACTGGACATGGCCATCGCAGCCTGAGTAGACGGTCCGCTCCGGTGAATTCGTCGACTGTGGTGCGGCAGTCCAGACGATCCACCCCTTGCCACAGCGTCAGTACCTGCGTGTAGCGCAGCAGGCCGGGGATCTCTCCGGTGACAATTACCCGCTCCCCCAACGCGCTGCGATAGCCGCGCACCGAGGTCGCCGGCATTTGCGACGACGTGATCACCGACCCCTTCGGCAGGAGGTGCCACGGCCCCTCCCCCGCGGTCGGATGTGCGGGGTACTCGTCGTAGACGGCGAGCTCGTTGCCGACCCTTGCCTCGGCGATGAGTTCACGTCCGTCGGCGATCAGCGAGCTCACCCCTCCGCCTCGTGCCGGGTCGATCCGCAGGCGGTAGTAATCGTTGGCGATCTCCGCACCCTCAAGCGGCGTCCACGAATCGGCGTCAGCACCGGGCACTCGGCCGGACACCATTTCGGGCGCTGGGCCGGGCGCTGGGTCGGGCGCTATGCCGGGCACTATTCGGTAGGAGCGCCAACCCAGCGACGGCACATCTTGGGCCACCCAGGTGATCGAATGCCCACCGTGTTCGGACAGCACAGCCACCCGCTGGCCGTCGCTGTCCACAACGTGGCCCGACAGGGGTTCGTCCAGATGTAGCGTCACCACATCCGAGCGACCGTGCCCCAGGGGGTTCCACACCACCACCGAGGCATCCACGGCCGTGGATATCAAACTCAGAGCGCGGTCCCTGATATCGCTTCCCAGTTGCCAGGCATCTCGCCAACCGGTGAGCAGATCGAGATAGACCTGGTCGGATTCCGATCCGGTGATGGCGTCATGGTGGGCACCGTAGGCCAGTTGCACCCAGGCCTTGGCCAGGGCCGCCTCAGGATAGGTGGCGCCGGTCAGCAGCCCGGCGAAAGCTGCGAACCGCTCAGCGTGCAAGACCGCATGCTCGGCGGCGCGGTTGGCCTGTTTAGTGTCGATGTAGGACACGTCTTTGCCGGTGTAGATCGGGTTCATGTCGCGGGTCTGTGGCGACGGTGTTGTCGCGCGCTGCGTTGGACCGCGCGCCTGAAGTTCGTCACCTACCGCGGCGAAGAACTCTCGCGGCAGCGCACACACAAAGCGCGGCCAGGTGTAACGAGAATTCCAGTCGCGGTGTATCTCAGTGACCCACTTGTTGGGCGGGGTGTAGTCGGTACCGACGGGCAGCAGCACGTTGCGGGTCAGCGCCACCTTCTTCATCTTGACGAAAAGCTCATAGGTGGCGGCCTCGGCCTCTCGCAGCGATGTCGACGAGTCCATCCACCATCCGGCCGCGTAATGCGCGGGCATGTAGTGGGTCAGCAGGCCACGCCCCGACGGTGCTATCCACTCGAACTCGCTGGCGAACTGCATTCGCTCTGGGTCACCGTCGCGCCCGTTCTCGGCGGCCATCGGCCCCCACTGGTGGTGCGGCCCGCGCGCCCATGAACTCGATGTCAGACCTGCATCGGCAGCAATCCCCGGGAACTGAGGGTCGTGACCGAACACGTCGAGCTGCCACGCTGTCGACGGATCGGCGCCCATCACGTCGCGCTGAAAACCAATGCCGTGCACAAAGTTCCGGATGGTGGTCTCCGGGCTGGTGAGGTTGGTGTTGGGTTCGTTGTAAGTGCCCCCCATGATCTCGACACGCCCTTCGGCGATCATCCGACGCAGGTCAGCGCGGTCCTGGGGG
>JBMYXJ010000312.1:0-4225 GCA_049608285.1 Mycobacterium sp.
GTGATGCAGTTGTTGTGGGGAGTGCTGGTCGGCCATGAGGCGATGCCGCCTGTGCGTTGGCTGGGTTTCGCATTGATCTGGGTTGCGCTCGCGCTATTCACTGTCGATGCGTTGCTCCGGGCGCGTGTCGGGCGGCGGTCATGCGAGCCGCCGCCGACGGAAGGTTTGCGCTGGTACCGACCGGCCCGTTGAGTGGCTGGCAGCAACGCTGGTGAACGAGGTCAGACACGCAGCGCGACACGCTGTGCGGTGTCGGTGGCCGGCCATAGACTGACGTCCCTATGAGCGGTTCAGATTGGCGGTCCTCGGGGTCGTTTGTTCACCTGCACAACCACACCGAGTATTCGATGCTTGATGGTGCTGCCAAGATCACCCCGATGTTGGCCGAGGCGCAGCGGCTGGAGATGCCTGCGGTAGGCATGACCGATCACGGAAACATGTTCGGCGCCAGTGAGTTCTACAACAAAGCGACCGAGGTAGGAATCAAGCCCATCATCGGCGTAGAGGCCTATATTGCTCCGGCCTCGCGTTTTGAGACTAAGCGAGTCCTCTGGGGCGACCCGAGCCAGAAGGGTGACGACGTCTCGGGCAGAGGGTCCTACACCCATATGACGATGATTGCCGAGAACGCGATCGGGTTACGCAACCTGTTCAAGCTTTCGTCGTTGGCCTCGTTCGAGGGCCAGCTCGGCAAATGGTCGCGCATGGATGCCGAGCTGATTGCCGAGCACGCCGAGGGCATCATTGCCACCACCGGCTGCCCATCGGGCGAGGTCCAGACCCGACTGCGACTCGGTCACGACAGCGAGGCCCTGGAAGCGGCCGCGAAATGGCGCGAGATCTTCGGTCCGCAGAACTTCTTTCTCGAGTTGATGGACCACGGACTGGACATCGAGCGGCGGGTCCGCGACGGGCTCATCGAGCTCGGCAAGAAGCTGTCGATCCCGGCACTGGCCACCAACGACTGCCACTACGTCACCCGCGACCACGCGCACAACCATGAGGCACTGCTGTGCGTGCAGACCGGGAAGACGTTGTCTGATCCAGCCCGGTTCAAGTTCGACGGCGACGGCTACTTCCTCAAGACGGCCGCCGAAATGCGTGCGCTGTGGGATGACGAGGTGCCCGGCGCCTGTGATTCGACCCTGCTGATCGCCGAGCGCGTGCAGTCCTACGCCGACGTGTGGACGCCGCACGACCGGATGCCGATCTTCCCGGTACCGGACGGGTACACGCAGGAGACCTGGTTGCGCCACGAGGTAGCTGCCGGGCTGGACCGTCGTTTCCCCGCCGGGGTGCCGCAGGCGTACACCGACCGCGCCGACTACGAGATAAAGGTGATCTGCGATAAGGGCTACCCCTCGTACTTTCTGATCGTTGCCGACCTGATCAGCTATGCGCGCTCGGTGGATATTCGGGTGGGCCCTGGCCGAGGTTCGGCGGCCGGCTCGCTGGTGGCGTATGCGATGGGCATCACGAATATCGATCCGATCCCGTACGGGCTGCTGTTCGAGCGGTTTCTCAACCCCGAGCGGATGTCGATGCCCGATATCGATATCGACTTCGACGATCGCCGCCGCGGCGAGATGCTGCGCTACGCGGCCAACCGATGGGGTAGTGACCGGGTAGCCCAGGTCATCACGTTCGGCACCATCAAGACCAAAGCGGCGCTGAAAGATTCGGCTCGGGTGCACTACGGCCAGCCTGGCTTCGCCATTGCTGACCGGATCACCAAGGCGCTGCCACCGCCGATCATGGCCAAGGATATTCCGCTCTCGGGAATCACCGATTCCGCACACGAGCGGTACCGGGAGGCCGCAGAGGTCCGCGGTCTGATCGATACCGATCCGGATGTGCGCACGATATACGAGACCGCGCGCGGCCTGGAGGGGTTGATCCGCAACGCCGGCGTGCACGCCTGTGCGGTGATCATGAGCTCCGAACCGCTCATCGACGCGATCCCCCTGTGGCGTCGGCCGCAAGATGGCGCGGTCATCACCGGATGGGACTACCCGTCCTGTGAGGCCATCGGGCTGCTGAAGATGGACTTCCTCGGCCTGCGAAACCTGACGATCATCGGCGATGCGATCGAGAACATCAAAGCCAATCGGGGCATCGACCTGGACCTGGACACGGTGCCGCTCGACGACCCGGCGACCTATGAGCTACTTGGCCGCGGTGACACATTGGGCGTCTTCCAGCTCGACGGTGGGCCGATGCGCGACTTATTGCGCCGCATGCAGCCCACGGGGTTCGAGGACGTCGTCGCCGTCATCGCCCTATACCGGCCCGGGCCGATGGGCATGAACGCCCACAACGACTACGCCGACCGCAAGAACGACCGGCAGAACATCAAGCCGATCCATCCGGAACTCGAAGAGCCGCTGCGCGAAATCCTCTCCGAGACCTACGGTCTGATCGTCTACCAAGAGCAGATCATGCGCATCGCGCAGAAAGTTGCGAGCTACTCGTTGGCCCGAGCCGACATTCTGCGCAAGGCTATGGGCAAGAAGAAGCGCGAGGTCCTCGAGAAGGAATTCGAGGGTTTCTCCGAGGGCATGAAGGCCAATGGGTTCTCGGCTGCGGCCGTAAAGGCGCTGTGGGACACGGTGCTGCCGTTCGCCGACTACGCGTTCAACAAGTCCCATGCGGCCGGCTACGGTCTGGTTTCCTACTGGACAGCCTTCCTCAAAGCCAACTATCCCGCCGAGTACATGGCCGGCCTGCTCACCTCCGTTGGGGACGACAAGGACAAGGCAGCGGTCTACCTCGCCGACTGCCGCCGGTTGGGTATCACGGTGCTCCCGCCGGATGTCAACGAGTCGGCTCAATATTTCGCTTCGGTCGGTACCGACATCCGTTTCGGGCTGGGCGCGGTTCGCAATGTCGGCGCGAATGTTGTTGCATCGCTGATCAATACGCGCACCGAAAAGGGCAAGTTCACCGACTTCTCCGATTATCTCACGAAGATCGACATCGGCCCGTGCAACAAGAAGGTCACCGAGTCACTGGTGAAGGCCGGAGCATTCGACTCGCTGGGGCACCCCCGGAAGGGGCTGTTCCTGGTGCACACAGACGCCGTGGATTCGGTACTTGGCACCAAGAAGGCGGAGGCCAGGGGACAGTTCGACCTGTTCGGCGGGGACGCGGGAGATACCGACGCGGGGGACTCAGTGTTCGCCATTAAAGTGCCCGAACAGGAGTGGGAGGACAAGCACAAGCTTGCCCTTGAGCGGGAGATGTTGGGGCTCTACGTTTCAGGCCACCCGCTCAACGGAGTCGCCCACTTACTGTCGGCCCAAGTGGACACCGCGATTCCCGCCATTCTGGACGGCGACGTCGCCAACGACACCCAGGTTCGGATCGGTGGAATCTTGGCCTCGGTGAATCGCCGGGTCAACAAGAATGGGTTGCCTTGGGCGTCAGCGCAACTCGAGGACCTCACCGGCGGTATCGAGGTGCTCTTCTTTCCGCAGACCTACTCGATGTTTGGCGCCGAGATCGCCGACGATGTGGTCGTGCTGATCGGCGCGAAGGTGGCGATTCGCGATGACCGGATCTCGCTGATCGCCAACGAGCTTGTAGTTCCTGACTTTTCGAGCGCCCAGGTGAATCGGCCGGTTGCGCTGAGCCTGCCAACGCGGCAATGCACGGTGGACAAGGTGAACGCACTAAAGCAGGTGCTGGTACGGCATCCTGGTACGGCTCAAGTGCATCTGCGACTGATCAGCGGGGAGCGCATCACCACGCTTGAGTTGGATAAGTCGCTTCGGGTAACACCGTCCTCGGCCCTCATGGGTGATTTGAAGGAGCTATTGGGCCCCGGCTGCCTCGGCGGATGAACACGCCCGAAACAGTCGGGATGAGTGCGTGGCGATTCGTCACCACCTTCGGCGTGATCAGCCTGCTGGCAGACATCGTCTATGAGGGTGCCCGCTCAATCACCGGGCCGCTGCTAGCCTCGCTGGGCGCCACCGCCGTGGTGGTCGGGGTCGTCACCGGCGTCGGAGAAGCCGCGGCTCTGCTGTTGCGGGTCGTCTCAGGCCCGCTCACTGACCGCACAGGCCGGTTCTGGACCTGGGCGATCGCCGGCTACTTCCTGACAGTGATCACTGTGCCGTTCCTCGGCGTGGTTGGAGTGCTGTGGGCGGCGGCCGCGTTGGTCATCGCCGAGCGGGTAGGTAAGGCGGTGCGCAGCCCGGCCAAGGACACCCTGCTCTCGTAT
>JBMYXJ010000313.1:0-4224 GCA_049608285.1 Mycobacterium sp.
GCCGGAACCTCGATCTCTTGCACAAAGAGATAGCCCCCAAGGTTTGCTTTTGTGTGAGCTCTCCAAGCGGCCCCAGCGATGTCCAGCGACTCCCCGATCTGATCTGCGCAGAATCGGGCAATGGCCGGTGGCATAGCCTGCGGCGATAGCTTTCGTATGTGTAGGCCAAGTTCGGCAAGCCGATCCCTGACCACGGGCGCGGCCTCCGCTGTGGCCCTGATGACTTCGGCACGAGGTTTTCCTATCAGGGCAGTGGCACGCGTTCGGCCTGACTCTGAGAGCCTTCGGACGTCGCCGAAGTCCGCGACCTCGGCCGAAAGCCCGGAAGGCTCAGCTGGTGCGCCGCCCGGGTCTGTGCTTTTGGGTCGGGGGGCTCGTCCTCAATGGATGCGATGGCCTGCCCACGCTCGTCATCATAGGTCTCGAGATTGATCGAACGTCGAACCTCATCAACTGATGCGACGTTGGCTCTCACATGCCACTCGTCGATCATAGGCTTATCGTCCTGCGTCGGCGTCCTCATGATGGGAAGGCGCGGCGGCTTGCCTCCAAAGCGGTGGGCATTCCAAAGGGCAAGGGGCCCAAACGTCTGGCGCACCACGGATTCATTGATCCGCCGCGCCATCTTGCGCCACCGCGGGACCACCGTTCGCTCGCTCTGCTCCTCACCAAGAGAGCGGGCTCCACGAGTGCCGGAGTCCACGATCAAAGTGGAACCCAGAAAGAGCTTGGTGATTTGGTCATCGAAATACATCGCCTGTTCGCGATGCGATTCCCCCGGATGCAGGTCGGACTCAATGAGCTCGATTGTGCTCCCATCTTCCTTGACGGCCACATGGCCAGCACTGAGCTTTTCCAGGGTCTGACGCATCGCGGTGCGTACCGGCTTGCGTGCGCCCTTGGGCACGGTCCCCACCCAGAAGCCAGCCCCGTTGCGCTCGAGCGCCTTCAATCCCCAGATGTTCACCCATTTCTTGAACATCCAATACCAGGACACCGGGAAGAAAAGCCCACTAAGGTGAGGTTCCAACCCTGGCACCTTGGCCGAGTGAACGAACCACCGATGAGGTTCCCGGGCCGTGTCCAGCCAGTCACCCGAGGTTGACTGTGTGTACGTCCGAACGACTGGAGTCCAGTCCGACGCAAACCGAACATCTCGTGGCGGCGCGAAGTGGTAGCCGCCTGGGTACCACATTCCCGCACGCCGCTGGAATGACTGCTCGCCGATCGCCATGCTCACGCCAACGGCGTCAAGCGCGCTCTCCATTGCCGAGTCGCGATCGGGAATCTGGTCCCATGCTTCCGAGCACCAGGCAGCAAAGTCGATATCGGCCGGGTCCTCGGTGGGCGAAACGAACTCGCGAGGGAGCGAGGCCACTTCGCTTAGAAGCGTTTCGTATGTCGACCGGATCTGCGCATCACTGCGCTTGATGAAAGAGAACACATCTTGTGCATCTTCCATGTCCCCGCGCTCGGCCCGGGTAATCGTCGCAGCCAGGTACTCAAAGCGGTACCCAACGATCTGCTTTCGGTTCCACTGCTCGAGCGGAGCCTCGCCGTATTCGGCACCGTGGATCGCCTCAACGCCGTTGACTTTGGTTTGTGCCGCAGTGGTCATATGGAGTTCTCTAGGCCAGCGGAATCGCTGAGTCCGCCAACGTCGATATCGCCGTTACCGCCTTCGGTGTGTTCCAGGTAGGCGCTGGTCGTCGCGTCGATGTAGTCATCGTTGGTATCGCCTACGCCTGTAAACGCCTGCATCACGCCGGTGTATTGAGCGAACCAACCATCGGCATGGTCCCAGTCTTCCGGGGCGTCCTCGGGCCGTCCATCCCCAGCGACGACTACAATGTTGCCATCGCTTTCGTAATGGTCGGGCAAGTCCTCATGTGGCACGCCGTTCCATGCAACCTGTGTGGTGCCGCTGCGGATGAGCTTGTCTGACGAAGCCAGCTTGGGCTCGATCGGCAGGCCCTTCGCGTTCAGCATCTTCGCCTGGCCGACCTCCGTGGTGGATCCATGAAAGGCTAGGGTCGCTCCGGGGTACCGCTTCAACAGCCGCTCGAGCCGGACGATGGTTTCGCCTGGCTCCTCCTGCCACTGGTCCGCCCAAGTCACGTAGTAGTGACGATCGGACGGCCACTTTTGCATAACCACAATGGCGGTGCGGTCGGCACGAGTGGACTTGGTGTACGCAAGGTCGACGCCGATGACGATGCGCGACGGCCCCGTGGGGAGCTCGTATCTCGCACATGTAAACGGCGCCCTGAATACGACTTTCCCCCGCGGACGGGGCGCGCCCATGTAGAGCGACCAGAAGTCATACTCACTTTGTCGGCGAGCCCGGTTGATCTTGTCCCAGCCCTGGTGCTCCGGCCAAAGCAGGTTCCCTGCTTCGTCCATGACGGGGATGTTGATCAGCTCAAACGGCTCGCCGTATCGCCCCGAGGTGAGGCGCCCGGTCAGATCGTCATGGTGCCACCGAGTGGCGACTACGATGATTGAGGTGGTGTTGTGGGTACGGGAGAACGCGTCCCCCGAGTACCAATCCCATATGCCGTTTCGGATAACGGCAGACTCGGCATCCTTCCGGCCTCGGACCGGATCGTCGATGAGTAGAATCCCGTCAACGGCGCGGCCCGTAATCGGTCCTGGGATTCCGCAGGCGACAATGCCGCCGCCCTCGACTCGAGACCAGTCCTCGCGAGCTCTGGTGTTGAGGCCGACGCCAAGGCGCTCGACCATGTCTCGAATGACACGTGAGCCCGGATGTGCCAGGCGGGCCCCATACGAGCAGTACGCATGCCGGTAGTAGGCGAACTGACAAACCAGCTTGGCCAGCCAGTGCTGGAGCAGCGTGCTCTTGCCGTGCTGTGGCGGCACCGACACGCACGCGAATACCGGCTTGTACTGGGTTGGGTACTGGAGAGCCAGCTCGGCCCGATGCAACACCTCTGAGACGGGGTGCAGCCATTGGGGGTAGACAAACCGCGGGGACACCGCGGGAATGAATTCGTTGAGCGGGCGAAGGCTAGTGGGCGGAGGGGCCGTTGGTAGTTGAAGCTCGCCCATGTGGGCCAACGTCAACCCCTTGGAGGGCAGCCAATCTGAATACGATCCGCTCACGATCTCCCGGGTCCATTCCCCGGAGAAGGCGATCGAACAGTTTCTCTAGCTGGTCTTCGACGTAACCGCGATTCACGGCGTCGATGCCGAATTGCGCGGGATACAGGCGCTCGAGCAACCATGCCAAGGCCCGCCATTGTCGGGTCGTGGCGCTGGCAATGCGCGATATGAGGTCCGAAATCACGAGCTCGTCTGTGATCTCGAGCGCCAGCCCGAAGGCGGCAAATTCGCTGTGCCCTTGGCGGGCCAGCTTCCTCCAGCGCCAAATATCCCGGTAATCTACACCTACTTCGCGGGCCGCTTGGGCTCGGTTGAGTGTTTCGCGGAACACTCGACAGTAGGTCTCGATCACCTCCGGTGTGCAGCGAGACTCGCTCACGTGTGCGACTTCCCCAGTCTGACCTTTTCATGCCCCATTTCTGGGGTACTAGTCTAGCTGCATTTGTTGCCGTTGGGCGGATTTCTCGGGCAACCCTCGAGTTCGCTGGCGCGTTTCTTGACTACTTTCGCGGGGATACGCAGGTGTCCACCTGGGGTGTGTCGGAGGCCCGGAAAGTACCCACGAGCGGAGAGTCGCCGGATGGTCTGCCCCGAGACCCCGAGCACCCTGGCTGCCTGGGATGCCGTGAGATACCGCGCCACGGCCCCACAATAGCACAGCCCGCCGAGCGGACCCGACGGGCTGTCACCGGGACCGTTGCCCGGCACGTTCCCACTTAGCAGGGACCAGCTCTCAAACCTTACCAGGCGGGAGCGCTAGCACCAGGCCTCACGGGAGGACTATACGTCAGGGAGTGGCTTGGCCACACCACTCGGCGTGCGCAACCCATCTTCCAACATGGCCACAAGGGCGTCACTCCTCCATTTCATATCCTCGGGGTCCCACCTATGTCGCATGTGCCGCAGTGCTTCGATAAGCATCTGAGCGTCATAAGGCGTAACGGCGAAGTGAATGTGGTCGCTCACTTCATCACCAGGTGACGGCCGCGGTAGCCGTTCAGATAGCGACGGGCCAGATCGAGGTCCGGCGGAGTGTTCCTCGCGAGACCCAGCCGGTGCTTCGCGAAGGTGCCCCAACAAATCTCACCATCAATGGAC
>JBMYXJ010000314.1:0-4223 GCA_049608285.1 Mycobacterium sp.
CAAACCCGCGGTCCTGCGCCGAGGCCGGCAGACAGCGCGACCGGTGACCAGCGGGATAGCGGTAACCAGGGTCGTCGACAACAACGGCGATATCTCCTTCGCCGGAACCCCGTACCGGGCTGGAACGCAGTGGCGGGGAAAACAAGTCGAGGTATCGATCGTTGCCGGATCGGTTCAGATCGCCCACGCAGGAGCAATCGTGCGTACTCATGCCATCCGCCACGACCGCACCAAGGAACACGGCGCCTACGCAACACCCCACGGCCGTCCCCGCAAGCCCCATCAGAATGCGCCCGACAATGATCATCGCAGCGACGCGGGCAACCCCAACACCGCTACGGGCCAATCCGCCCTGTAAAGCACCTACCGGAACTCATCGGTCAAGCGGGTACCGGAACTTGACACCCGTCACCGGTGAACCTATCCAGATCGGGAAGGAGTCCTACCAGTTCCGCTTGGTGGGCGAGGGCTTCAACGGGGCCCCCGACCACGTGCGCTGGATCAAAAGTGACGACGGGGGGTGGAGTCGGGCGACCTGGGTTGACTACGATTTCGAGGCGAAACGTACAGGCTGGGCGCCCTTCCAAGGCGACTTCGGCGGAATGCCATCCGTCCCGGCAGCCACGGATTGGTACCCGATGGACATCAAGGACATCTACGCCCTCCAGGTGAGGAATCCGCGCTTACCCCTTTACCTACCGGACCCAGGTGGCGGCCAGGTCTTTCTCGACCCGGGTCGAGAAATAGGGAGGCGGCCCCGATGAGTAGCAGCCGGAGGCGACAGTGGCCAGTTTGGGCGCTGCTAGCCGCTGTCCTCGTTGCCGGCGTTGCCGCGGTGACGGTCTGGATCGTGCAGCGCGACTCTCAGACCGTGGCTGGCTCACCCGAGGAGTGCGCCATCGTCACCAACATGGCCCAGCAATGGTATGACTTGGTGAATCCCCTCGTCGAGGAAATCCACAGCCCCAACGGCATGTCGGGCGAGCGCAGCGATTTGCTGGCCCTCGCTGACAGGGAGTCGGCAATGAGGGACGAACTGCGTGCCGCAGCAGATTCGGTGTCCACCCCGGCCATCAAAAAAGAACTGAACAAGTGGGCAGACGGCGTCGCGCAGCTCGCCCAGATCCAGCGCGACGCGGCTGGCCCGGCTCCCGGAGCGGGGTCAATCGATGACGCCGCCTTAATGGACGCAAACAGGACAGTCTTTGAAGCCGCGGGCGCGCTCAATGAGTCCTGCCCCGGCATGCTGCCGCCCCAGGGACAGGACTGATCCGGCGGCAACGACACGGGTCACTCCTCACAGCACTCCGAGGCGGGTGGCTTTGCGGTCGAGTGTGTTGGTTACAGGCTTCGGTCCATCGCCCTTTGGCTTCCCGGCGCTGATGTTGGGAATCGCAGCCTCCGACCGCTTGCGGACTTCAGAATCCTGCCGCTAGTGCCGCCGGACTTGGACCTGAGTCCATGCCAAGAACAGGCCGCTAGAACCGGACCCGTCCCGAAGGACGTCAACGTAGAAGATCCACCGATCTTCCGATCTTTGTAATCTCAAGTCATGCATATGAGTGGCGTCGACTTCCCGGCGCCTTTGGTGGAGGCGCACGAGTCAGGCGAACTAGCCGCTTCGTTTCTATACTTGCGGGGTCTTCCGAATCCATTCCACCCTGTTCCCGCGGCCGACGTAACTCAACCGTATTGAGCTTTCGGTGACGGCAAGAGGACGGTACACAAGGTCGAGCGGTGCAAGCGAAAGCCAGATCACGCACAGGTGCGCCGCACCTTCCGGCATGACATCTTTCGCTGGCGTATTGCCCCAGTCCGTGAAACGCCACTCCCCTGCCTTCACCTCGGACCCGACTAGCTGCGCGAAGGTCCCGTCGTTGTCGAGCTTGTTCACAATCGGGCTGTCTGGTTCTCCCCAGGAACCGACAAACTGCTGCCTGCTGAATTCGGGGTCCTCGCAGTCATTGCCGGGCAGTGATGTCGAGACCGGTACGGGCGTCATAGTTTCGGCGGCGCCCGTGTTCGGTGGCGGCGTGTTGCAGGCCGTGATGGCCCCCAGCGCCAAACAGCCAATGTAGAGCACGGCAATGTGTTTGCGGGGCAGTCGGGTCATCTTCCTAGCACCTGCAATCCGCGGTTGTAGTACTCGGTGCGTTCCGCCAGACCGTGATATCCCCCGTTGACCATCAGCGTGATGTCGTTGATATCGCCTCCATCAGCCACAGCGTTCCCGTTTCGGCTGCTCCAATACCACTCTGCTGTTTTGAACGCGTACTCCGGTGTCGCCGCGAGCTCCGGATGGTTCACGAAGTCAACCCCGAGGTCCTCGCTCATCTGCGTGTAGTTGTGCCGGCCGGTGACCTGGATAGCCCCGCGGCCCTTGTATCGCGTCCCGTCGCCCGGCTGGGTGTTACCGAGGTCCGCTCTGCCTTCATAATCGCTGCCGTCGGCATACTCCTCGAAAGTGTTGAACCTATCCGACTCGACCGCGACCTGGGAGATGAACGCCGCCTGGCGAACCGGGGTATTCATGCCGCCTTCACGCATCGCCTGATTGAGCGGGCCGACTGTCTCCTCGGCGCGAGCTTGACTCATCTCAGGGACAATCTCTCTCAGCTGCTCAGTTGAAACCGGGGTGTACCCGTCCGCAGGGATCGGTGTCGGGGTTGGTGAGCCCTGCGGGTCCGCGGTGGCATCGCCGACGGACGTACGCACCGCGGCAGCAAGTTCCTCGTCAACCTCGTTAGCCTGAACCTGCAGCTTGCCCAGATCGGCTTGCAGGCTCTGCCATGCCGTCACGAACTGCAAGTCGCGGCCGCGGCCGACGCCGGTGTTGCCGATATCGACTTTCCAGTCGGGGGTGATCGTCCAGTGGTTCGCTGTGGCCCACTCATTCAGGCGGCGCGCTTCTGACTGGAGCCGGGCCACGTCTCCTTCGCCGCGCGCCACGGCGGCGGCGACGCGCTTGGATTCCTGCCCGTCGGCCTCGATGCCTTGGCGCACGCTTCCGATGTTGTCCTGGAACGCTTGCCCGGCCTGGCCGCCCCAACGTTCTAGGGCTGTCTTCTGGATCAGCTGCAGGTTTTCACCCAACTTGTGCATGGTGTCGGCGCGGCGAGTCGCGATCTGAAACACCTGGTGGACCGCCGCTGGGTCCCAACGAAGGCGGACATCGTCGAAGGTCAGCGGCTCCACAGGCTAGATGTCCATATCTCGCGATAGTCTCTTGATCGCCTGGACAGCTTCGGCTGAGTCGCTGTCGGTGGAGTCGTAGCGTTGCGCGGCTTCGGCCATGCGGTGCCCCAGCTCGGTAAGCCGCGCTTGATGGCGAGCGTGGCTTTCCCCCCAACGCGTAGCCGCTTCGGCCAGCGCCGACCGGGAGGCGCCAAGCCAGCCCGTCGCGGCCTCACCCAAGCCAGCCTCATGTGCAGCAAATTCCCCGGCAGCATGACGCACCGCAGCAAGGGCCCGCTCACTTTGACTGCGAAGCTCAGCAACATCGACCCGCAATTCATCGGGCATAACGACCCCCGTTCGGTATCTCGTGGGAAAAAGAGTAGCCGAGGGCGTTTGCCCCAGAATGCATGAACGCTCGTAGCCCTCGGCGGTGAACTGCCCGAGGGCCGGCGTTGGGAAGTCGTCCGGCTGCACCGCATCTATCGGCAGGGAAACCTCCCCCGCAATCTCAATCTCTGGTACGTCATCGATGGGGTGTTGTCTGCGTGGAACGCCGGAGAACGCACCGTGGGCGCGTCGTGTGGAGAACCCATGTCGCTGCAACGTCGCCCCGGCACATCGTCGCGCCGCGTGCCCATGAGCGAGCTCGTCGAGCCCAACGCGATGCGCGATATGGAGTACGCCGCGGCAGCCCTGTCGTGGGTCGACACAGAGCGCGTAAATAGGGCTGCTAGCCACAGAATCCACCCGCGTCTAGGGTCAGAGTGCCTACCATTTGAAGATGAATACCACCCGCATCCAGTACCTGATAGCCGGTGGCGCCCTCGCGGCGGCGGCTGTCCTCGGCGCTCCAACCGCCGTGGCTCAACCCGATAACCCCGCAGATCCAAGCAAGCCCCCCAATCCTGACGTTCCTAGCAGCGCGAATGACGCCAGTTGCATTGCGGAGCCTTTTGCACTCGCATGCGGGGGAAGTAAGTACGGCGGCGTCCCAGGCGCGTTTGACAACCTTCCCGGCGAGGCTGGCGACGTTCCCGGCGCGGCTG
>JBMYXJ010000315.1:0-4222 GCA_049608285.1 Mycobacterium sp.
TGGGTGCGGCTACCGTCAGCGTCGATGGACATATCCTTGCGTACTCGGTAGACGTCAAGGGCGATGAACGTTACACATTGCGGTTCAAGGATTTAAAGAGTGGACAGCGATACGACGACGAGATTCCCGGGATAGGTGCGGGCGCCACCTGGGCCGCTGACAACCACACCGTCTATTACGTCACTGTGGATGACGCGTGGCGCCCGGACACCGTATGGCGCTACCGGCTGGGCGCGGGCATGCCGGCCGAACGCGTCTATTACGAACCTGACGAGCGGTTCTGGGTCGCCGTCGGACGCACACGCAGTAACAAGTACGTTGCCATCGCCGCCGGAAGCGCGGTGACTTCCGAACTGCGCTTCGGGGACGCAGCCGACCCCCAAACAGCGTTCGCCACCATTTGGCCGCGTCGCGAAGGCGTCGAGTACTCCGTCGATCACGCTATCGTCGGTGGGCAGGACCGCTTCCTTATCCTTCACAACGACGGGGCGGAAAACTTCGCCCTCGTCGAAGCGCCAGTCAGCGATCCGACGGACTGCCGCACCCTGATTGAACATCGCGCTGACGTCCGATTGGACTCTGTCGATGCGTTCGACACTCATCTTGTGGTCAGTTACCGCAGCGACGCACTCCCGCGAATCCAGCTGTGGCCAATCGAAGACGCGGGATTCGGTCTCGCCGAGGAGGTCACGTTCGACTCGGATCTGATGTCGGTGGGGCTGTCTGCCAACCCGAATTGGAGCGCACCCAAGCTGCGCATCGGCACGACCTCGTTCGTCACACCAGTACGTATCTATGACCTAGACCTGGCCACAGGTGAGCGGACACTGTTGAGGGAACAGCCGGTGCTGGGCGACTATCGGCCCCAAGACTATGTCGAGCGCCGCGACTGGGCCATTGCGCCCGACGGCACCCGGATACCGATCTCCATCATTCACCGGGCCGGCCTGGGGCGCCCGGCGCCGTTGCTGCTGTACGGCTACGGTGCTTACGAGGCGTGCGAGGATCCGCGGTTCTCGATCGCCCGGCTATCTCTGCTCGATCGCGGGATGGTGTTCGCTGTGGCCCATGTGCGTGGTGGCGGCGAGTTGGGCAGGCGGTGGTACGAGCACGGGAAGATGTTGGAGAAGCGGAATACATTCACCGACTTCGTCTCGGTAGCACAACATCTCATCGACGCCGATGCCACCAGGCCGGAGAATCTGGTGGCCTACGGGGGCAGCGCCGGGGGGCTGCTGATGGGAGCGGTTGCTAATTTGGCGCCCGATTTGTTTGCCGGCATCCTGGCCGCAGTGCCGTTCGTGGATCCGCTGACCACAATCCTGGACCCCTCGTTGCCACTGACTGTGACCGAGTGGGACGAGTGGGGCAACCCGTTGGATGACCCCGACGTGTACTGCTACATGAAGTCCTACTCGCCGTACGAGAACGTCGAAGTCAAGAACTATCCGGCGATCTTGGCGATGACATCGCTGAACGACGCCAGGGTGTACTACGTTGAGCCGGCGAAATGGGTTGCGGCGCTGCGACATGCCCAAGTGGATCCGGTCAACGAGGCTTGCAGGGTGCTGCTGAAAACAGAGATGCATGCCGGACACGGCGGTATCAGCGGGCGCTATGAGCGCTGGAAAGAGACCGCGTTTCAGTACGCATGGCTGTTGGACACCGCGGGAGTGGATATCGCGGCACGCGCCTAGTGTGCCAACCTGGCTCTAGTGTGCCGTCAGATCGCCTTGGCGGCCGATTCTGCGATCTGGCCGCACACTAGCCGCCCGTAGTTGTCGTGTTGTCTACGGTCTGTACACCTCGGGTTGCCACCCTGGGGGATGTGTCAGGACAACTGATCGTCTCGATTTCCGGAGTCTGCGACCGCACGCTGGCCGATGTCGCGGACTTCCGCGGCCATCTTGCCGCCCGCGGCGTCGCCGCCTCGTTCCTAGTGTCCCCGCGCCTCAAGGGTGGCTATCGGCTTGACCGCGACGTGACCACCGTTGATTGGCTGGCTGAACGGCGCACCGGCGGCGATGCTCTGGTGCTACATGGCTTCGACCAGGCTGCGACCAAGGCCCGCCGCGGTGAATTCGCGACGCTGCTCGCCCATGAAGCGAACCTCCGGATAATGGCAGCTGACCGGGTTCTCGAGCATCTCGGGTTAAGGACCCGGCTGTTCGCGGCGCCCGGCTGGAACATCTCCCAAGGCGCGGCCACAGTGCTGCCTCGCAACGGATTCCGCGTGCTGGCCGGCCTCACCGGTATCACTGATCTCGTCCGCGGGACCACCGAACGAGCCCGGGTTCTCGGCATCGGTGAAGGCTTCCTGGCCGAGCCGTGGTGGTGTCGCACACTTGTGCGGTCGGCTGAGCGAATCGCGCGGCGTTCAGGTGTCGTACGGATAGCGGTGGCCGCCCGTCACCTGCGCAGTCCGGGCATCCGGCTGGCAATGCTGGATGCCGTCGATCTGGCGCTAATGCACTCGTGCGTTCCCGCTGTCTATGAATGGCAGAGCCGACCTTCGCTGACTCGCGCCGCATGAGAGCCCTGATTGACTAGATTGACTCCATTGATGACGTGGATGTCATCGTTGTGGGTGCCGGATTGGCGGGCAGGACCGCTTGAGCAGCGTAAACGTCTCCGCAGCCCGCCCGAATGCGACTATCAGAGTTCCGCAGCAGCGGATCGACCCGCGGCCCGACCCGAAAACAAGCAGCTGCCCAGGAACGTCCCCTCCAGTGCGTTGTACCCGTGCACACCGCCGCCGCCGAATCCGGCGACCTCGCCTGCGGCGTAAAGGCCATCGATCGGGACCCCGTCGTTGCCCAGGGCGCGCGAGGACAGGTCGGTCTGAATACCGCCCAGCGTCTTGCGGGAAAGGATGTGCAACTTCACTCCGATCAGCGGTCCGGCCGCAGGGTCGAGGATGCGGTGCGGTGCCGCGGTACGGCCAATCCGGTCTCCGATGTAGCGCCGTGAGTTGCGGATCCCTTGTACTTGAGCATCTTTCGAATAGGGGTTAGCGATCTGAAGATCGCGCGCCTCGATCTGCGCTCGAATGGTTTCGATGTCGAGAAGGGGTTCGTCGGTCAGCCCGTTCATCTTCACCACGAGGTCCTCGAGGGTGTCGGAGACCACGAAGTCCGCGCCGTGTTTCTTGAACGCCTCCACGGGCGCCGGCGCACCCTTGCTCATCAGTCGGTCTTTCAGGACCCCCGCGCGGTCCTTACTGGTGATGTCCGGGTTCTGCTCCGACCCGGACAACGCGAACTCCCGCTCGATGATCTTCTGGGTAAGGATGAACCAGCTGTAGTCGTAGTCGCTTATATCCGGGGTCGTGCGCAGGTAACGCAGGGTGCCGAGGGTGTCATAGCCGGGGAGGTACGGCTGTGGCAGCCGTCTCCCCAAAGCGTCGAACCACATCGACGACGGCCCCGGCAAGATCCTGATGGCGTGCCCCGGCCAGATTGGATCCCAGTTCTGAATGCCCTCGGTGTAGTGCCACATCCGATCTCGGTTGACCAGACGAACCCCAGACGCAGCGGCGATGTCGAGCATTCGCCCGTCAACGTACGCCGGCACCCCGGTGATCATCGACTTCGGGGCGCTGCCCATTCGCTGCGGCCAGTTGCGGCGCACAATCTCGTGGTTCCCGCCGATTCCACCTGTGGTGACGATGACGGCTTGCGCACTCAACTCGAAGTCGTTTAGGGGATCTCGGTTGGATTGAACGCCGCGCGGTGAGTTGTCTGGTGTCAGTACGGTGCCCCGCACACCGGTGGCTGTGCCGCCGCTGATGAGCAACTCATCGACACGGTGCCGGTGGTAGAAAACGACCTGGCCGTGCCCTGCGGCCGCCAGTGCGGAGTTGGCGAACGGCTCCACAACGCCCGTCCCGGTGCCCCAGGCGACGTGAAACCGGGGTACGGAGTTGCCGTGTCCATCGGCCTGCAGGTCACCGCGCTCGGCCCACCCGACGGTCGGAAGGAACTTGATGCCATGCCCGAGCACCCACGAGCGTTTCTCCCCGGCGGCGAACTCGACGTAGGCGCGGGCCCACTTGACCGCCCATGCGTCTTCGTCGTCTGTCCGGTCGAATTGGGCACTGCCCCGCCAGTCGTTCCACGCCAGTTCCAGGGAGTCCTTGATACCCATCCGGCGCTGTTCGGGACTATCGACCAGGAACAGCCCGCCGAATGACCAGAACGCCTGGCCGCCGAGGTTGGCCGCG
>JBMYXJ010000316.1:0-4221 GCA_049608285.1 Mycobacterium sp.
CCGTGGCCGTTTCCGGTAGCGAACTGGGCTCGGCATGTGGGTGTGATGCCTGCGTATCCGCGGTTCGTGCGGGTGTGGGCGACGCTGTAGCGGTGGACGAGGATGCCCCAGAGGACGTTTCGGTCGCAGGTAGATGGTAGGTATTGGCCGTACGCGGGTGACTCGATGACTATGAGGTCCGGGGTGTGGATAGCGATGAATTTCGTGACGCTGGCGACGAGGCTGCCGACGCGCTGCATTCGTTCGATGTCGCTCGCGCCGCTGCGGCCGGGATGGCCGGTTTTGTGGACTGCAATGGGTTGGCCGTTGTCGAGCACGGCCATGCCGGTGTTGGTGAGCGATGGGTCGATGCCGGCGACGATCAATCGAGCCACCCCGCGGCGCGCAGTTGGTCGGCAGCCGCCTCTACGCGGTCCAATAGCGGCCAGCCGTTGCGTGGCGATTGGGCCTCAGCGCGAGCGCTGCGATAGATGTCCGTCGACTCGTCCGGGTTCGGTGGGATCCTCCAGGCGGCGACGTTCGCCAGGAACGCCAAAGCCTCGGCAGCATTTGGGAAGGCGTCTGTCGCCTGCGGGCACTTGGAGCACGCCTCTACTTGCGTCTCGGCGATGGCGGTGAGCGCATGTGCTATCGCGTAATTCGGGTCAGCGTCGGTGGTGAGAAGTTCCTTCGCGCGGGTGACGTGATCGGCCGCGGTCGTCGGCTTTGGTGGGGTCATTAGCGCCCCCCGCCATTTCGCATGTGTCGACGTAGGTCATTTAAAGCCCGCCTCTTCGTCCATCCGGTGCCGCATCTAGTGGCGAACACCCACGAGTCAGGTTCGGCGAGGTAACCGTTGAATGAGTTGTGGATTGCTCGCCAATTCCTGCGCCTCAGTTGGTAGGTCAGGTGGCGACCCTCCCTGCGAAGCCTGCCGGGGATGCGGCGGTGTTGCCAGGCTTCCAGCACGCCTACCGGATAGACGTCGATGTTGCTCACCAGTCTTCCTCGCTTTCCCTGTGGTACCCGAACTTGCCCGTTATGGCATCCGCGACGGCGCGCGCTCGTGTGCGGCATGCCTGGTGTATGCGCTGTCGGAGTGGGGTTTTCGGAGGTGGTGGTGTGTGGGTGAGTGGGTGGGTGTCGGGTGCAGCACAGCAAGCGGTGAGCGCACGCATCTCATCGGGGGTTGGCGCGCTGTCACCGCGATCGCGCTCGATGGCCGCTCGGATCAAGTCCGGGCCGGACGGTTTAGGATCGGTCATCGTTTGCCTTTCCTGGCGAGGATTTCGTCGATGCGCGCCTTGCCGCGCCGCGCTGCTGGTTCGTGATCTTCGTGGTCGCAGATCAGCCCGTTGCGGTAGCCGTCGTCGTCGCACGTGGGGCACGCCACGACGGCGGCGGGATCGAGGTGGGCGGTGTCCGGGTCGGGCTCGGGATCTAGCAGTACGCGCCCGTCGTCGTCGAGGCGCATCTTCGAGTCAGGCATGTTGGCCGCCGTGCTGGCCGCGCGAAGCGCTGGCCATGTGTGCGGTTGGTGCACTGACTGGGAGAGATGATCTTGCTACGCGGGTGCACGCGTTACTCAACGTGAGATAGCTACTCAGGGTTAGTAGATGTTTGTAAGTATGTCTGTCTGTCTGTGCATTGCATGGGGCACTGCGTGGGGCAGTGCATGGGGCATCGCCGAGCAATGCTCGGGGCATATGCTCAATATTGCTCGGGCATATGCTCAAGTATCTGCTAGCCGGTTGCAGCATCGCCGCCCCCGTTCTCTTTCCGCCAACGTTTCTCGGCAGCCTTTCTCGCCTTGTCGCTGCGTGCCATCGCAGCGGCGTCCACCGGGTTGTTCTCGGCCCAGTCGTTGACCTCGAAACCGCCGCCCTGCCGTGGAATCCATAGACCGGACTCGACAGCAATGGATGCGTCCTTCTTTGTGATGGCGTACCGGCGAAGTGCCCCCTCGGCGAAATAGCCGTCAGTGAGGGTCTTGCCGATGTGGCACATCATGGACACGTGGGCCACGACCACACGATGCTGATTTGAGTCGACAAGGTCCATGATCTTGGGGTTGTCGGGGAATGTCGTGTCGAGTCGAATCCATTGCAGTCCAGCCACTATGCGCCCGCTTCCTTTGGCCACTCGTCCCATGTGCGCCCGTCCAACTCGCGGCCGGCGCGCCTCTTGCCGACGCGCTCCAAGCATTCGCCGGGGCCGCCGGTGTCACCGAGCACCGCCGTCGATCCGTCGGTGCGCAGGTAGGTCCGGGCGTAGTGCAGGCGACGGCCGTTACCCTCTGACCTGTTCAGCCCGCTCTCGGGCGCCCACTCGCCCCACTGCTTAAAGTGATAGGCCACCCCCGCGGCCTGGCATTGGTCACGCAGCGACCGCGCCCAGTCAGGATGCATAGGTCTTGCGCCGCGACCAGACTCACCGCCGACAATCACCCAATCGATGCCACCCGACGGTGGGTTGCAGCCCATCTCGCAGTCGCAGTCTCTACATGTCGTCGGCAGCCAATCGGGCTCTAGCTCTATCGGCCCGAGTAGCGGCTCCATTGAGACGCCTCGCACAGCGAACGGGGTGTCCAGCAATGCTGGGATACGGCGTTCCGCGTTCCTCTGGTCCTCGGCGCTGACCATTCCCCACACATTCGGCAGAACCGCGAAATTGCCCGCCGCGAAGCCGTCAAGTGCGGCGACGATCGTGTCCTCATGGAGTCGGAGAGGCGGGTTGTCCTGCGCCAGCAAGTCATCGACCGCCCTGTAGATGTGTGCCGCAAGCCGCTCAGAGCCCACCAGGGAACGCATGCGTCCGTGACGTTTCGTGAGCACCTGGAAGGTGTGGCGCGGGGCCAGCGCCATCACCGCCCACATCTTCGCGATGTACTCGTCAGGGACGGCGTCGTGGAACACGTCGGACATGCTGTTGACGAAGATCCGCCGGGGTCGCGTCCACCGCAACGGCTGATCCAGCTTCACCGGGCGAAGCTGAACATCGAACCCGTTCTCGTAGTAGTGCCCCGGCGTGCCCCGGAACCGCTCAGCCAGCGTCTCGGCGTAGCAGTTGTCACAGCCCGCAGAGACCTTCGTGCAGCCGGTAATCGGATTCCAGGTGGCATCCGTCCACTGAATGCCGGTCTTGTCGCTCACTACTTCGCCCTCCACTGAACCTCGATAGGGTCAACTCCCAGCAGGCCGTGAACTTCGCTGTAGTCCGGCAGCGGCCGAAGGATCACTCGGTCGTGGTGCTCCAAAGTGGCTTCGGATTCAGCGCCGAGGCCGTGGCGGACGTGCGTCACGTTGCCGTCGTGACTGAGCTGCCGTAGCTCGGCGGTGATGACCGTCGCGATCTCACGCGTGTCATCCCAGAGGCGGAAGCGGATCAGCTCACCAATGTGCTGCGCGCACCACTGCTCTGCGAATATGACTTCGGGAGCGTGTTGGTCGCCCCGCGGTGCTTCACTTACCACTGTCTGTCCTCCATGTTCCGCTGTTCGACGTGTCCCCTAGTCCGCTCACTGCGTCTTGCGAGCACGTGAAGCCATCGGGTCTGAGCATGATGAGGTCGAGGCGCCCAAGCAGGTTCAGCCCGAATGACAATCGGCGCCTCATGAGCCCGCCTCGCTGAAGTCGAGACGCATCTGGTCCAGACGCTTCGCCGCAATCTCGCAGTGACGTTCGTCAGCTTCTACGCCGACGGCCTTGTGCCCCAGGGATTGCGCGGCAGTCAGCGTCGCACCGGAACCGGCGAACGGATCCAGAACTACACCACCCGGAGGCGTCACCACCGATAAGAGAGTGCGTAACAGCGGTTCTGGTTTCTCCGTTGGGTGAACACCCTTCTTGACCGGCGCGAAACGCAGGACGTTCGGTACATCGCGGCGCTGCGGCTCTGCGGGATTCCCCGCCGTCATGTGCACGATGAACTCGTGCTGGTTTCGGAACACCGAGCCCATGCCGATCCGCGTCTTGTCCCACACCAGGATCGGATGCTGTCGCAGATCAGCGGATTCCAGAGCCCCCGCCAGGATCGACGCCATGCGCCAGTCAATGAACGTCAGGGCGTGCCCACCCGGGGCCAGAACGCGCCGCCACTGAATGCCGCACATCCGCAGCAGGTAAGTAAACCCGCTAGTGGACATCGCGTCGCCACGAATCCACTCGTCGTCCTCGACGCCACGAGTCATGGATTTCCGTAGGCTGCGGGCATTTTCGCGTCGGCCGCCGCTTGAGTACGGCG
>JBMYXJ010000317.1:0-4206 GCA_049608285.1 Mycobacterium sp.
CACCTTCGGGGCAGGTCAGCAAGCAGACGAACCTAATGGACTTCGGATCGTGTTCGGCCAGCCTATCCACTGCGGCGATCGCGGAGTTCCCGGTCGCCAGCATCGGGTCGACGACGATCACGTCCCGCTCGTGCAGGTCGCTAGGCATCTTGAAGTAGTATTCGACGGCCACAAGAGTTTTCGGGTCACGATAGAGACCGATGTGGCCAACCCTGGCCGACGGCACTACCTCGAGCATGCCGTCGAGGATGCCGGTACCAGCCCGCAGGATCGACACGAAGACGAGCTTCTTGCCGTCGATGACTTGACCTGTGGTGCGTTCCAGCGGGGTCTCAACCTCGATCTCGTGCGTCGCGATCTCACGAAGTACCTCGTAGGACATCAGCGCTGACACTTCTTGAACCAGACGGCGAAAGTTGTTGGTGGAAACGCCTTTTTGGCGCATCAGGGTGATTTTGTGCTGAATCAAGGGGTGTTTGATGTGGTGCACTCCACCGGGACCGATGTCCATCTCGCCTCCTGGTCGCGTTCTAGAAAACCGTGCCGTCGCTGGCAATGGCCAGGGGCGGCAGACCGTCGCGAAGGCGCTGCGCCGACGCGCGTCCGGCAGCCCACGTGCCGCCTTCCAATATGCGCGCCAGCGGCAGCTGATCGGCGTCCAGCCCCAGTAGAGCGCGTACCAGCGGTGCGAGTTCGTCGAGCAGTGCCACAGTCAATGCACGCCACTCGACCACCAACTCGTCAGCTGGGCTCCAGGTTTGTGTGGCATGCCTGGGATCACGCAGACTCAGGGCCCCGGTATCGAGCAGCAGCCCGCCGTTGCGGTACTCAGGCAAACCAGTGAGGGCAGCGACCCCAGTCACTGTGATCCCGGCCCAGATGAACGGCTCGATAAGCGAGTAGGTCAGCCATTGGGACAGTTTGTGCAGCGGCAACCATCCTGCGGTCAGACCGGGGCCCGCCACCGCATCATGATGCCAGCAGTCTCCCAGCCGGTAGCTGCCGATAATGTTGTGCGACGGCCATATCGACGACAACGAGGTCAGCAGATGCGCCAGAATGTCGCGGGCATCCACCGGGCCCGGCTGCCTGGTGAGAGCGTCGAACAGCCCGCCGGGCCTGCCCTGTGGACCGAATGACTCGGGTTGCGCGGCCAGCGCGCCACCGAGCCGGTGCAGTAACTTCACGCGCCCGGCAAGTCCCACGAGAGGGTTATCCGGCCTCACCTGTAGCACCTCGGCCAGCCGTTCCTCGGTCAGCGCGCTCAACGCCACTGCGTCTACCTGCAGCGGCCGAGCCGGGTTGCTGGAGAACGCACCTGTGAGGAACCCATGCCAGCTGGCGACAGCCAGGCCCTCCGATCGGTTGAACCGCGCCGAGGTGGCGCCTCGGTTCTCGAGAAAGCTCCAGCCGGCTCCGGCTCCGGCGTCGAGAAGCACGCTAAGTACCGTGAGGTCGACCATGGCCCGGGCCCGCTGCTGAGGATCACACCCTGAAAGCGCACGGTCGAGCTCGGCACGGCGGTCCACCCCGCCGGCCTCGAAATGGCGCCAACGGCTGTGGCAGGGGATAGCCAGGTCCGGGTAGCGGGCACGTGCGATGGCAGCGACTGCGTCGGCAGTCTCGTGCAACCCGTTGTCGTGCACAGTGAACCAGCGGGACCCACCAGCGCGGGCACGTTCGAGCAGCTGCGCCGAACGTGACCGCACTGCGCTCGTAGTGCGCAGCATCGCGGCGGCATCAGCTGGGTGGGCCGCAAGCTGACCCGCATCGACACTCGCGGAGTCGCTGTGCTGGGTCACGGGTCGAGCCCTCTGCCCTTGGTCTTCGTGAGCTCCTCGGCATCAGGTGCCGGGTCGGGGGTGTAATAGCCGGCGGCGGTCTTGGCGTCCATCTCGACCTGTGCGTCCGCCGGAATCAGCTCATCGGGGATCGACACCCGCTCGCCGACCTCGATACCGGAGCCGGTGATTGCGTCGTACTTCATGTTGCTCATCGAAACCAGCCGGTGGATCTTGCTGATACCGAGCCAATGCAGCACGTCGGGCATAAGTTCCTGAAAACGCATGTCCTGCACCCCCGCAACGCATTCGGTGCGAGCGAAGTACTGGTCAGCTGTGTCACCGCCAACCTGGCGCTTACGTGCGTTGTAGACCAGGAACTTCGTCACTTCACCGAGCGCGCGGCCTTCCTTGCGCGAGTACGCCACCAGACCGACTCCCCCCCGCTGGGCACCCTGAATACACTCTTCGATCGCGTGAGTCAGGTAGGGCCGGCAGGTGCAGATGTCGGAGCCGAAGACGTCTGAACCGTTGCATTCGTCGTGCACGCGGGCAGTCAGCTCAACTGCCGGGTCCGACAGGTCACGTGGGTCGCCGAAGATGTAGATGGTCTGCCCGCCAATGGGCGGTAGGAACACTTCGAGATCCGAACGCGTCACCAGTTCGGGGTACATTCCGCCGGTCTCCTCGAAAAGCGCTCGGCGCAAATCGGTTTGACTGCATCCGAAGCGCTGAGCAACGCCGGGCAGATGCCACACGGGCTCGATGGCCGCCTTGGTCACCTGCGCGGCTCCGGTCGAGAGCAGTACCTGTTCGTCGGGACTGAGACGGCCCCGGGCAATGGACGCGCCGATTTCGGGGAGGATCACCTGCGCCTTGGTGACCGCGATGGTGGGACGGATGTCGATGCCTTTGGCGAGTTCGTCGGCGAAAGCCTCGGCGACCATCGCCCCCCATGGATCCAAGCTGACAATCGACGCGGCGTCACCCCACTGCGGATGTGGTCCGATGATGTCCGTCGGCGAGGTGTCGGTCAGATCGGCACGGTGGTCGCGCGATAGTGCGCCTGCGGCGACCGCCAGCGCTCGGTAGACGCCGTATGCGCCGCTGTGGGTCCCGATCACGTTGCGATGGGCCCGTGTCGCGGTGGTCCCTACGACGGGGCCGCGCAATGCGGCCGTAGGCGCGCCCCAATGGATGCTCGGAGCATCGATGCCAGCACTGTGCGACGTCAGCCTGATGTGTCCGCCCGAAGACTTCGGGGGCGGCGGCACTGAGGCGTCGGCGGGCATCTGTCTTCTCGGCCTCCTCGGCTGCAGATCCTCGATTAGAGGAATCCTCATTTAGAGGAAAGGCGCAAGCATAGCCATTGGAAGCCGTCGGCGCCGATAGCACGGCGTCGCCCTCACGGCGAGCGAGGGCGTTTTCGCGACGTCGTCGCGAAGTGGGCGCGAGCGGTTTCTTCCTCTGTCGGGCTCAGAGTCGGTCCGACACGGTTAACTAGGTCCAGGACCTCAGTGACGTCGCGGTGAAGTCCTGGCCACCATAGCTGTCGATCCAATGCTGGTAGCGGGCGTCGGTAGAGCCCTGCTCAAGCAGATTGGCACCCACCTCGGCGTAGATCCAATAGCAGGGGAGAACGGCTGCCAATCCGTCGACGAAGCTGCCGGCACACGCCGTGGCCAACAGATAGCTGTTGTAGGCCTGAGTGTTCGGAGTCACCGGCGTGGCATCGACGGAGGCTGCGCCGAACCCGAGCGCGGGGAGCAGCTCAGCGTGCAGCGCCAGTTCAACGTCGAACACCCCGACGGCGTGCCGAGCGAACATGGCGGTCTCGGCCAGCGCGGGCGCCTTGGCCGCGACGAACGCCAGTGCGCGGGCGTAGACGCGCAAGTAGTGAACGTCTTGCGCCACGTACCGGGCGAACGCGTCAGGGTCGAGGCTGCCGTCAGTCAGGCTCAGGTGTGGCCCAATGGCTCCCAACCCCAGCGCGGTGGCACCGGCCGCACTTGGCACACTGAGTGCATGGCCCAGATAACCCTGCGTGGGAATGCGTGCAACACTGTCGGAGAACTGCCCGCGGTTGGCTCGCCAGCGCCTGGCTTCACTCTTACCGGCGACGACCTCGGCCCAGTAAGCTCCGAGCAATACCGCGGCAAGCCTCTGCTGCTGAACATCTTTCCCTCGGTGGATACTCCTGTTTGCGCTGACAGCGTCCGGATATTCAATCAACGTGTCGCTATGGGTGGAGCGTCGGTGCTGTGTGTCTCCAACGATCTACCCTTCGCGCAGAAACGGTTCTGCGGCGCCGAGGACATCGAGAATGTGAAAATCGCGTCTGCCTTCCGAGATAGCTTCGGCGAGGACTACGGCATGACCATCGCCGACGGCCCGATGGCGGGGCTGCTCGGCCGCGCGGTGGTGG
>JBMYXJ010000318.1:0-4203 GCA_049608285.1 Mycobacterium sp.
AGGACTCCAACGATCATTTTTTGGCCAACATCCAACGCAACGGCAGCTACTCGGTGGTGCCCCGGGTGCCCGGCGGTGACATCACCCCCGAACACCTCATTCTGATCGGCGAGATCGCCAGAGATTTCGACCTTTACACCAAGATCACCGGTGGGCAGCGCATCGACATGTTCGGCGCGCGCGTCGACCAGCTCCCCGAGATCTGGCGCCGTCTCGTGGAAGGCGGCATGGAGTCCGGTCATGCATACGGCAAGGCGCTGCGCACGGTGAAGAGCTGCGTCGGCAGTGACTGGTGCCGCTACGGCCAACAGGATTCGGTGCAGATGGCCATCAATCTGGAGCTGCGATATCGCGGCCTGCGAGCCCCGCACAAGATCAAGATGGGGGTATCCGGGTGCGCCCGTGAATGCGCTGAAGCGCGCGGAAAAGACGTCGGCGTCATCGCCACCGAGACCGGATGGAACCTCTACGTCGGCGGCAACGGCGGTATGACGCCCAGGCATGCCGAGCTGCTGGCCGGTGACCTCGATGACGAAACTCTGGTGCGCTACATCGATCGGTTCCTGGTGTTCTACGTCCGCACCGCCGACCGGCTGCAACGCACGGCCCCGTGGGTGGAACAACACGGACTGGAGCATCTGCGCGAAGTTGTCTGCGACGACTCGCTAGGACTGGCGGCCGAGTTCGAGGCGCAGATCGCCCGGCACGTCGAGAACTACGCGTGTGAGTGGAAGGGCGTGCTGGAGGATCCGGACAAACTGTCGCGATTCGTCTCGTTCGTCAACGCGCCTGATGTCGCCGACCCCACGGTGACCTTCGCAAAGAGTTCCGGCCGAAAGGTGCCGACTCCGATCGGCATGCCGACGATAGGAGGGCCGAGGCAATGACTCTGGTCAACGACACCCAGGTCTGGACCACAGCGTGCAGCTACCATCTCTTGCGGCCGGGTCGCGGAGTAGGGGTATTGCTCCCGGATGGATCTCAGGCCGCCCTGTTTCGGCTCGACGACGGAACCCTGCACGCTGTCGGCAACATCGACCCGTTCTCTGGTGCTGCGGTGATGTCGCGCGGCATCGTCGGCGACCGCGCGGGCCGTCCAGCAGTGCAGTCCCCCATCAAGAAACAGACGTTCGCCCTGGACGACGGCACGTGTCTGGACAACTCCGATGCCTCGCTGCCGGTGTATGCCACACGCCTCACCGCTGATGGCGAGGTCCAGGTCGGCTCATAGCCGGCGCTGACTCAAGCCTGCGTCGAGCCTGCGCCCGGTGTCACGAAAGCGCCGGCACCGCGAGCTAGCAGGAATGCGTGTTCGCCGAAGTGCGTTTGCCGGAATAAAGGACTTTTGGCCCCATGACTCCGAAGGGCCGGCCCCATACCGTTGTCGCCATGACCTACGTGATCGGTAGCGCATGTGTGGATATCGTCGACAAATCCTGCGTTCAGGAGTGCCCCGCAGACTGCATCTACGAGGGCGCCCGGGCGATGTACATCAACCCCAACGAGTGCGTGGATTGCGGCGCATGCAGCCTTGCCTGCCGGGTGGATGCCATCTATTACGAGGCCGACCTGCCTGAAGAGCAGTCCGAATACCTCCAGGACAATGCCGCTTTCTTCACTTCACGGCTGCCCGGGCGCGACGAACCACTCGGCGACCCTGGCGGCGCGGGGCAGCTCGGCAGGGTAGGAGCTGACACCCCATTGGTGGCCAATCTGCCGTCGTCATCGATTACCCACCCGTAGGCAATTCACGCACCCCTGGGCAATTCAACGGGCCTGGCGCTCGACCCTCCGGCGGCGTGGGCGCGCAGAAACCGGCTAGCGATCAAGCGCGCCACGCCAGGATGTGTGCCCAGCGGCTCGGTCACAACGTCGGCCCCGCTAGCCCGCAGCCGATCCTGGAACAGTCCGTCGGACAGCAAATACGACGCAACGACGACCCGGCTGCCTCGGTGTGGGCGCTGCCGGCGCAACGCCGCGACCGCGTCTGCCAGTTTCGGCTCACCGGTGGCGGCGAACGCCAGCTCGACGCGCGACCCAATCGTCGCCGATAGCCATGCCGCCGTCGTATGCAGGTCTTGCATGGCCAACGGGTCCGAGGTTCCCGCGGCAGCGAGGAGCACCGAGTCCTGAGACTGCCAACCGGATTCGATCAGTCGGTCGACCAGCACTCGGATCAGCTGCGGGTCGGGGCCAAGCGCGCGGGTGATCGTCACATCGCGGTGCCCACTGGACTGTATGTGGGCCGGGATGTCTCCGCCGACGTGGAATCCACGGGCAAGGAAGGCGGGCACCAGCACCGTCGGCTGATCCAGCGTCGCGGAGAGCAGCTCGCGGGGCGTCGGGCCGAGGACGTCGACGAACGCGACGTGCACCGGTCGACCTACCGCGTCTGAAACCTGCGCCGCGAGGTCGCCGATCAGCGATACGCCTCGGTGTTTACGGGTGCCGTGCGCCACCAATACGAGGTTCACGATGTGGGCGCCCCGTCCGGATCGTCCGGATCGTCCGGATCGGCCGGATCGTCTAGGGACAGCCGGTAGCCACGTTTGACCACAGTGGACACCATCTGTTTGTCGCCTAGCGCGGCCCGCAGCCTCAGGACGGCGGTTTCGACCGCGTGGGTGTCGGTGCTGGTACCGGGCAGTGCCCCCAGCAGGTCCGCCCGCGATACCACTGCGCCGGGGTGGTGCGCCAGCGCTCGGATCGTCGCCATCGCCGCCGGGGACAATTCCTTGACCTCACCATCGACGAGGACGCACGTCCCGCGGATCTCGAGCAGGTGGCCCGCCACTCGGATGATGCGTGACTGCAACAGGGGCAGTTCGTCGGTGATGTGTCGAGCCAGCGCACCCAACCGCATCCGCTCGGGCGCCGACGTCGGCACCCCCAACCGCACCAGCGGCCGCGCGGTCACGGGGCCCACACACATCGCATGCACACCGTTGCGCAGTGCCGAGAGGACCTGGTCTTCGATACCTAGCTCAGCGGCGCGCATGAGGACCGACGCGACGGCGGGCGCCGAGGTGAAACTCACCGCGTCGAATTTCTCCTCGGCGATACCGGCCACCAGCTGGTCGAACTCGCCATTTCGGGGCGGCGGATGCCAGCGGTAGACCCGGATCGGTACTACTTCGGCGCCGGCCGCGCGTAGTTCGTCGAGGAATTCCGGGAACGGATCCCAATCCGCGGTGGCCCCGTGCAATTGCACGGCGATGCGGGCTCCGGAGATGCCGCCTTCGACCAGATAGCGCAGCACCTCGCGGGAGGACTCCGATTCGGGCGACCATTCCTCGGGCAGGCCGGCGGCACGTAGTGCACCGGTGGCTTTCGGGCCGCGGGACACGACACGAGCCTTGCTGAGGGATGCGGTCAACTCGTTGGCCAAGCCCCATCCGTCGGCCGCCGCGATCCAGCCCCGAAAGCCGATGCCGGTGGTGGCGATGACGATGTCCGGCGGCTCGTCTATCAGCGATTGGGTGCGTTGGCGCAGCTCTTCATCATCGGGCAGAGCCACCATCTCGATCGCGGCCGCACAGGTCACCGTCGCGCCACGGCGCTTCAGCAATGCCGCGAGCTCGTCGGCGCGCCGCGCGGATGTCACCGCGACTCGGAATCCGGTGAGCGGCGACCAGTCCGGTTCAGTCATGCCCGGCTCACTCATGCCCGGCTCAGTCATGCCCACTGTCTATTCAGAGTTTGTTTCGCCGCGATTAACCCGTCGTTGCATGACCATGTCACGCCTGCTCAGTCAACAATATTCGGCTCACCCGCGTGTCTGGTCCCTTGTGAGGTCAGTCACCAAACTTCGCCCTCGCGCCAGTCGCAGGTGATCGCGCTGCTCGTGTCCAGCACCACTGTGGGCGGTAGCTCGCCCGGCAGGACGAACAATAACCCGTCGTTCTCCGGTGTCAGCGCCAATCCGTCCGGTGCCAGCACCGAGGTCGGCCCGCTCCACGGCAGCCACCCACGTGCGGTGCAGAAGAGGCTGCCCAATTCGCTCGAACGAAGCGCGCCCAGGTGGTACCCGCCGCGCACCACCTGTTCGACGGCGTCCATCAGCGCGCTGCCCAGCCCCTGACCGCGGTGGTCCTCACGCACCGCGATCGCCTCGACGTAGCCACAGCGCAGCGAGGTTCCACCGTGGAGGAAGCGCCGCTGAACGACCGCCGCGTGTCCGATCAGCGCACCCCGCTGACAGAT